>VBAF01000269.1:22491-23552 GCA_005884705.1 Alphaproteobacteria bacterium | reverse complement strand
GAGTCACCGACGGCAACGGCCGGCTGCTCGCCCATGCGACGACGACCTGCCTGATCCTGTCCTGAGGGACTGTGGATAAGGCTCCGCGGACTCGCCTAGCGTTGCGGCGTCTCGGCGGGCTCGGTGGCCTTCATCGATGGCCGCTGGGCGACCTGGTCGTACCAGGCGGCGAGCTTGGGCGCGGCGCCGCGCCAGTCGGGGCCGTAGCGCCAGTCGTCGTAGCCGCAGGCGACGGCGGTCGTGATCTGCGCCAGGTCGAAAGTGTCGCCGAAGGTCGGCAGGTGCGTCTCCAGCGCGGCGAAGCAGCGGATCGTCCTGTCGCGCATCTTGGCGATGAAGTCGTTGGAGCGTTCCTTGTCGGCGCGCAACAGCTCGGCGCGGCGCATGATCTGCGCCTCGAGCACGCCGTTGGCGACGGCGATGGTCGCGAGCGCCCGCCATCGCGCGGCTCCCTCGCGCGCCAGCAGGCGGAAGCTGCCGAACTCCGCATTGAGGTAGTCGCAGATCGCGTGGGAGTCGGTCAGCGTCACGGTGTCGGTGACCAGCGCGGGAATGCGCATGACGGGAGTCGCCACCGTGAAGTCGGCTGGCATGGCGACGGTCTGCGTGCCCCAACTGTGCGGCCACCGTGTCTGGACGAACTCGAAGCGGTCCTCGATGCCGAGTTCCAGAATCGTCACCCGGACTCGCCGGACCCATGGCGAGGCAGGTGTGACGTAGAGGCGCATCGTCTACGAGTGCCGCGCGCCCGGCGCGGTGTCGCGCAGATAGGTGAGGGCGGCCTGCACGCCACCGGCCTTGTGCGGCACCTTGGCGAGGCCGAGTGCCATCTCGACGCCCGACAGCGCTCCCATCAACGTCAGGTCGTTGAAGTCGCCGAGATGGCCGATGCGGAACACCTTGCCGGCAACCTTGGTGAGGCCCTGGCCGAGCGACAGGTTGAAGTTCTCCAGCGCCACCTTGCGGAAGGCGTCGGCGTCATGGCCCTCGGGCATCATGATGGCGGTCAGCGAACCGGAATAGGCTTTGGGGTCGCTGCACAGGATCTCGAGGCCCCAGCC
>VBAF01000269.1:4933-22484 GCA_005884705.1 Alphaproteobacteria bacterium | reverse complement strand
CCAGCCGGTGACCGCGATGCGCGTCGCCTCGGCGTGGCGGGCATGGCGCGCGAACACCGAATCGAGCCCTTCCTCCAGCAGCATGTCGCAGGCTTCGCTGAGGCCATAGATCAGGTTGGTCGCCGGCGTGTAGGGGAACCAGCCGTTGGCGTTGGCCGTCAGCATCTCGTCCCAGTTCCAGAACGACTTCAGCATCTTCGAGCTCTTCGACGCCGCGACCGCCTTCTCGCTGACCGCGTTGAAGGACAGGCCGGGCGGCAGCATCAGGCCCTTCTGCGAACCCGCGACGGTGACGTCGACGCCCCAGGCGTCGTGGCGATAGTCGATCGAGCCCAGCGAGGAGATGGTGTCGACCAACAGCAACGCCGGGTGCCTGGCCGCGTCGATCGCGCGCCGCACGGCCGAGACGTTGCTCACCACGCCGGTCGAGGTCTCGTTGTGGACGATGCACACCGCCTTGATCGCGTGGCCGGTATCGTCCTTCAGCCGCTTCTCGATCGCTTCGGGATCGGCCGGCTTGCGCCAGTCGCCGCCCATGAACTCCGACTTGATGCCGAGCTTGTCGGCCATCTTCTTCCACAGCGAGGCGAAGTGGCCGGTCTCCCACATCAGCACCAGGTCGCCCGGCGACAGGGTGTTGACCAGTGCCGCCTCCCACGCGCCAGTGCCCGACGCCGGATAGACGATCACCGGCTGCTTGGTCTGGAAGACCTGGCGGACGCTGCGCAAAACCTTCTTGGCCAGTGCATTGAATTCCGGCCCGCGGTGGTCGATGGTGGGATAGTCCATCGCCCGCAGGATTCGGTCGGGGACGTTGGTGGGCCCCGGAATCTGAAGGAAATGCCGGCCGCTGGGATGAGAGTTGAGTCGCATCGCGCTAGTCTAGACCGATGACTTCCCTGGAACAAACGCTCCGCCGCACCCTCAAAGGCGAGGTGCTGTTCGACCGGGCGGCGCGCGGCCGCTATTCGACCGACGCTTCGATCTACCAGATCGAGCCAGTCGGCATCGTCATTCCGCGCGACGAGACCGATCTCGCGCTGGCGCTCGACGTGGCGCGCGACGCCAAGGCCGCCCTCCTGCCGCGCGGCGCCGGCACCTCGCAGTGCGGCCAGACGGTCGGCGCGGCGCTGATCGTCGATTTCTCCAAGTACATGCGCAACGTCGTCGGCTTCGACAAGGATCGCGCCGAGGTGACGGTGCAGCCCGGCGTCGTGCTCGACCAGCTCAATGCCTGGCTCCGGCCGCACGGCCTGTGGTATCCGGTCGACGTCTCGACCTCGGCGCAATGCACCCTGGGCGGCATGGCCGGCAACAATTCCTGCGGCAGCCGCTCGATCCGCTACGGCAACATGGTGCACAACGTCGCCGCCATGGACGTCATCCTGGCCGACGGCACGCGCGCGCGCTTCGATTCGAAGCGGCCGGAGGACATGCAGCCGGCGGTGCGCGTCATCGCCGACAAGGTGGCGGCGCTTGCCTTCGCCGAGCGAGACGAAATCGAGCGCATGTTCCCCAAGGTGCTGCGCCGCGTCGCGGGCTACAACCTCGACATCTTCTTCCCGCAGTCGGAACGGCCCTACACGACCGACAACTCGGTCAACCTCGCTCATCTGCTGGTCGGCAGCGAAGGCACGCTTGCCGTCACCGAGCGGCTGACGCTCAAGCTGTCGCCGCTGCCCAAGGCCAAGACCCTGGGCGTGGTGAACTTCGCAAGCTTCTACAAGGCGATGGAATCGGCGCAGCACATCGTCAAGCTGAAGCGCTGGCTCGCGCCAATCCCGCCTTCCGGCCGGTGATCGAGAAAGCGCTGATCGGCAAGCCCGAGGCGATCCTGCTGGTCGAGTTCGCCGGAGAGCAGCGCGAGGATCAGCTGCGCGACCTCGGCCGCCTGGTCGAGCTGATGGGCGATCTCGGCCTGCCCGGCAGCGTGGTCGAGATGCCCGAGCCCGGGCCGCAGGCAGCACTCTGGGAAGTCCGCAAGGCCGGCCTCAACATCATGATGTCGATGAAGGGCGATGGTAAGCCGGTCTCCTTCATCGAGGATTGTGCGGTGCCGCTCGAGCATCTGGCGGATTACACGCAGCGTCTTACCGAGGTGTTCTCCAGGCACGGCACCAGGGGTACGTGGTATGCGCATGCCAGTGTCGGCACCCTGCATGTGCGGCCGATCCTCGACATGCGCCAGGACGGCGCCGAGAAGATGCGGGCGATCGCCGAGGAAGCCTCGGCCATGGTGCGCGCGTACAAGGGCGCCTACTCGGGCGAGCACGGTGACGGGCTGGTGCGCTCGGAATGGGTGAGCTGGCAGTTCGGCCCGCGGCTGACCAAGGCGTTCGAGGCGATCAAGGAGCTGTTCGATCCGGAAAACAGGCTCAATCCCGGCAAGATCGTGCGGCCGAGCCGGATGGATGACCGCACGCTGTTCCGCTTCAAGCCGGGCTATCACGGCATCGACTACAAGCCGGCGCTCGACTGGTCGGCGTGGAATGTACAGAACGATCCACGCACCGAGCAGCTCACGGCGCCCGGCAGCGGCGGCGATCCGACCGGCGGCTTCGCGAAGGCCACCGAGATGTGCAACAACAACGGCCATTGCCGGAAGTTCGACGCCGGCACGATGTGCCCGTCCTTCCGCGTCACCCGCGACGAGATCCACCTGACGCGCGGCCGCGCCAATACCCTGCGTCTCGCCCTGTCGGGCCAGCTCGGACCGGAGGCGCTGACCTCCGAGGCGGTCGCCCAGGCGATGGACCTCTGCGTGAGCTGCAAAGGGTGCAAGCGCGACTGCCCGACCGGCGTCGACATGGCGCGCATGAAGATCGAGGTGCGCTCGGCGCGGCGCATGAGCAAGGGCCTGTCGGTGCGCGATCGGCTGATCGGCGACCTGCCGGCGATGGCGCCGTGGGCGCGGCGGCTGCCCTGGCTGTTCAACCTGGCGTGGCTGGTCCAACCGCTCATGGGCTTCGCCAAAAAGCGGGCGCTGCCGAAATGGCGCCACGACACCTTCCTGGCGACCACCGAGGTCGATGCGGCCGACGCGACGGTGGTGATCTTCGCCGACACCTTCTCCAACAATTTCGAGCCCGAAATCCTGCACGCCGCGCGCCGCGTGCTCGAGGCAGCCGGCCATCGCGTCGCCGTCGCCTGGCCGGCGATCGGCTCGCGCGCGCTGTGCTGCGGTCGCACTTATCTCGCGACCGGCCAGGTCGACAAGGCGCGCGACGAAGCCGAGCGCCTGCTCGAGGCTCTGCATCCGTATGTGCAAAGGGGCGTGCCGGTGGTCGGGCTGGAGCCGTCGTGTCTGTTCACCCTGCGCGACGAGTTCCTGGCGCTCGGCCTCGGCGAGCGGGCGCGCGCGACGGCGGAGAATGCTTTCCTGTTCGAGGAGTTCCTGGCGCGCGAGAAGAAGGCGGGCCGGCTCGCGCTCGACCTCAAGCCGATCGAGCAGAAGACGGCACTGCTGCACGGCCATTGCCATCAGAAGGCGTTCGGCGCGATGAGCGCCGTGCAGGAAGCCCTGGCGCTCGTCCCCGATCTGGCCGTGAAGCCGATCGACTCGAGTTGCTGCGGCATGGCCGGCAGCTTCGGCTACGAGGCCGAGCACTACGCAGCCTCGATCGCCATGGCCGAGCTGTCGCTGCTGCCCGCCGTTCGCCAGGCCGATTCCGGCGCGCTGGTCGTGGCCGACGGCACCTCGTGCCGCCATCAGATCGCCGACGGCGCCAACCGCCACGCCCTGCACGTCGCCCAGGTTCTCGACCGCGCGCTGGCATGACGTTGCTGACCGGATTCAAGGTGGTTCAGATCGGCGGCGGGTCGGCCGCCGCGGTTTGCGGTCGACTGCTGGCTGACGTCGGTGCGCACGTGATCTGCATCGATCCGGACGCCGGCACGACTCTGTTGGCCCATCTGAACCAGGGCAAAGCCGTTGTCGCGGAAGCAACGGAACGGCGCGAGGGCCTGGCGGCGGCCGGTTTGATCGTGCGCGAGGGCCCGCCCGGGGATTGGGCCGCGAGCCCCTACGGCCTGGCGGAGCTGCGGCGGATCAATGCGTCGGCGACTGTCGTCACGATCTCGCCTTATGGTGAGACAGGTCCCCAGGCAAACGATCCGGCCTCCGACCTGACCCTGTTCTTTGCCAGCGGCATCTCGCGCCAGCTGACGGGACAGGTGGACGATCTGTCGGAGGCTCCGATCCGCCCGGTCGGGGAGCAATCCGCCTTCATCGGCGGATTGGCGGCGGCGTGCGCCGGCATGCATGCTTCGCTGGGCAATCAGCCCGGTGCATCCATCGATGTGTCGATCCACGAAGCCCTGGCGACGCTCGCCATGACCGAGCTCGCGCGGGCGGGCCTCGGCCACAAGAGCTGGGACCGCAAGCGCCTGGGCGACGGCAATGGCGCCACCGTGACGATCCTGCCGGCGCGCGACGGCTATGCCGCGATCTCGCCGCGCGAAGAGAAACAGTGGACGTCGTGGCTGAAGGCAATGGGATCACCCGCCTGGGGCGCCGACCCGCGCTTCGTGCCGAAGGCCAATCGGGTGAAGAACTGGGACGCCCTGCATGCGTTGATGGCGCAGTGGAGCCGGCAGCACGACAAGCAAGCGATCGCGGAGACGGCGCAGCGCGAGCATGTCCCGAGCTTTCCGTTGCAGATGCGGCATCGCCGCTACTACCGGCCGGGCACTCTTGCCGGAAGAGAAATTCGGGTGCCGGGCGTGCCGTTCGGCCTCAGTGTTGCCGCATCGGGCCGCAAGCAGCGCAGGCCGACGGGTCCGCTGCCCTTGTCGGGCATACGCGTGCTCGATTTCAGCTGGGTGATCGCCGGTCCGACGACGACGCGCTACCTCGCCGCGATGGGGGCGGAGGTCATCAAGGTCGAAGCGCCCGGCAGGGGCGACCCGGGGCGCGGATCGGAACTGCACACGGTGCTGGGCCAGGCGAAGAAGAGCATTGTCCTCGACCTGAAGCAGCCGCAAGCCGTCGAGCTGGCGCGGTTGCTCGACGAAAAGTCCGATATCCTGATCGAGAACTATGCCACCGGGGTCATGGACCGGCTCGGTCTCGGCGCCGAGGCGTTGAAGACGGTGAACCCGGATCTCATCTATATCTCCGCGTCGGGCATGGGCCGGACCGGGCCGGAGTCGCGGGCGGTGGCGTACGGGACGCTGCTGCAGTGCTACGCCGGATTTGCCGGCCTCAATCGTCATCCCGACATCGCGCCGCGCGTCGGCTTCGCCTGGTGCGATCCCATGTGCGGCCTGATGCTGGCGTTCGTTGCCGCCGCCGCGCTCTGGCATCGCCAGTACGCAGGAAGCGTGGCGCGCGTCGACTTCTCGATGATCGAGGCGATGCTGTGGACCATGGCCGAGCCTCTGGTCGCGACCCAGCTCGGCACGCCGCCGAAGCCGGTCGGCAATGCCTCGACGCGTCATGCGCCGCACGGGGCGTGGCGCTGTGCCGGCGACGATGACTGGATCAGCATCGTTGCGCGCACCGACGCGGAATGGCGCGCGCTGTGCCGTACTGTCCCGGGCCTGTCGGACCTGGCCGCGCTCGATCTCGGCCAGCGCCTCGAGGCGCGGATTGCCATCGATGCGGCCCTGACCGCCTGGGCCGCCGCCCGGTCAGCGTTGACGGCCGCCGAGTTGCTGCTGAGCGCCGGCGTTCCCGCGGCCGCCCTCGCGCGCTACGGCGATCTGGTGAAAAGCCCGCACCTGGCCGCCCGCGACTTCTGGGACGGGCACGGCGCCGGTGTGCTGCCGGGATTGCCGTGGCGCGCCAGCTTCGGCCGCGCGACAGGCGCCGCGCCGGACTTGGGCGTGGATACTGACCGGGTGCTCGCTGACGTTCTTGGGTTGTCACAGGACCGTATCGCCGACCTCCGGACCAGCGGAGCGCTCGGCTAGAGCGCGACGATGCGTGCGATCTTCAATGCATCCCAAGCGGGTTTCCGCCGTCGACGACGACTGTTTGCCCGGTCACGCTGTCGGCGCGGCAATAGGCGACGGCGATCTGCGCGATGTCGTCGGGACTTCCCGATCGTCCCAGGACTGCCTGAGTGCGGGCCAATTGCTTCATTGCCTCGGGCAGTCGCTCTGCCATGCGCGTTCCCTCGACCAGTCCCGGCGCTATGCAATTCACCGTGACGTCCGGCGCCAATGCGACGGCCATGCAGTGCGTGAGATGGATCAGCCCCGCCTTGCTGGCCGCATAGGCGATGCTACTGCCGACCGGGGCGAGTCCGGCAAGCGAAGCAATGTTGATGATGCGGCCCGCTTTGTGCCGCCGGAGTTCCGATGCGAACAATCGCGAGAGCAGGAACGGCCCGCGAAGGTTCGTCTCGTGGACACGATCCCAAATCTCCGGCGTGAGCACCTCGAGGTCAGCGAAAGGGATGCCGATGTTCCACGCCGCGTTGTTCACGAGGATGTCGATCCGGCCGAAATGGCCCATCACCTTCTCGAGACAGAGATCGATCGATTGGGGGTCTCGTTGATCGAATTGCACCGCGTGGCCTTGGCGGCCAGCCCGTCGCACCGCCTCCACCACCGCAGCAGCACGATCGGCCTCTCCGAGATAGGAAACGGCAACATCCGCGCCGGAGGCCGCAAGAGCCTCTGCAATTGCTCGCCCAATGTCGCCGGAGCCTCCGGTGACGAACGCGACTTTTCCATTGAGATCCACGGCGCTTCCTCCAGACTCTCAGTACTCGCCGCTGCGATAGGCCTCGTCCAGCCGCTTGTTGCCGTCGAAGTTCGGCTTGCGCTTGGCGTTGAACGCCTGCCGGCCTTCCTCGCCGTCGGTCGTGGTCTGGATGAGCAGCGAATTGATCAGGTTCTGCACGTGCCACGCCTGGTCGGTCGGCAAATCGCCGAAGCGGACCAGGAACTCCTTCATCATCCGCACCGCGACCGGCGGCAGCGTGCAGATATGGCGGGCGATCTTCTCGGCCCGTTCGAGCAATTGCGCGTGCGGGACGACTTCGTTGATCAGGCCGATCCGCAGCGCTTCCTGCGCGTCGAACGGCTCGTCGGTCAGCAGGATCTTCATCGCATCGATATAGCGCAGCTGCTTGGCGAGCAGGCTGGCGCCCGGGCCATGACCCAGCCAGCCTTGGGTGAGGAGTGCAAACTTGAAGCGCGCGTGCTCGGCGCTGGCGATCCGGATGTCGGTCGAGGACAGCAGGATGTAGAGGCCGGCTCCCGCCGCCCAGCCGTTGACGGCGGCGATCACCGGCTTCCAAACGCGCGGATAGTGGTCGCCCATGCGCCCGTCGACGCCGGTCTTCTGGCCGTTCACGGTTCCCGCCAGCGGCCAGAAGATCCGCTGGGTGCGCAGATACTCGCGCTCCGCCTCGGTGACGTTCTCGCGCGGCGCGAGGTTATGGCCGCCGCAGAAGTGCGTATCGCCCTTGCCGGTCAGGATGGCGCAACGGATCGAGCGGTCCTCCCAGAGGTCGATCCACGCCTCGGAAATCGCATCCGACGTCGGCTTGTCGAGGAGATTTGCCTTGGCGGGATTGTTCAAGGTGATGTAGGCGACGCCGTCGCGCTTTTCGTAGTCGATGGGCAAGGGGCATCCTCCTATGAGCGGGCCGGCGAGAGGATTGTCACGATCTCGCCGGCGTTGGGCAACGTATCAAGCGAGAGCGCGAGGCTCTTCAGGCGATCGATTTCTGCCGTCGCGAGAATGCCGGCCAGGTTCGCCGCGAACTTGCGCTCGACATCCTCGCGCGCCACCGGGTTCTCCGGGCTGCCGCGGCGGTTCAGCACCTCGTGCCGGAGGGTGCGGCCGTCGACGGTGCGCACGGTCGCGCGGGCAGCGTGGCGGAAGGCCGGGCCCATCGCTTCGAGCGCGTCGTCGACGAAGACCTTGATGCGCGGGATGAAGGCCAAGGTTTCGGGATCGGCGATGCGGTCCTCGGTGTAGTCGCGTGCGGCGACGTCGCCGCGCAAGGCCATCACTGCGATGCCGTAGAACATGTTCATCTGCGCTGCCGTCACGCCGGCCGGACGGTAGTCCCAGGCGGTGTGGACGAAGGTCATATGGCTGCAGCCGATCTCGATCGACTGGATCTCGCCGGCCTCGACCTTGGTCGCCCGCATTGCATCGAGCGCGGCGTGGATGCTGGTGACGTTGGGATACATCTTGAAGCCGACCTTCGCGGCCTCCCAGTCGGTGCCGAGCCCGTCAAGCAGGCGCGCCGGGTTGGGCGTGCGGGCGATCGCGCTCAGGAAGCCGCCATAGCCCGCCTCGACCACGTCGCTGATGCCGGTGAAGCCCTTCTGTGCCAGCAGCGCCGCGGTCAAGCCGCCCTGTGCGGCGCGGCCGGCATGCAGGCGCTTCACCATGGCGCCTTCCTGCGCCGCCATCAGGCCGGCGCCGAGCGAGCCGGCAATGCCGATTGCGTGCTGCATCTCGGCGGCCGAGAGCTTGAGCAGGTGGCCTGCCGTGACGGCGGCGACGAAGGCGCCGGACGTGCCCTGCGGATGGAAGCCGTTGAGGAACAGCGCCATGGTCGCGGCATTGCCGATGCGGGTGCCGATCTCGGCGCCCATCGCGACCGCCGCGAGGATGTCGCGGCCGGTGAGCGACGGATCGGCCTCGGCCAGCGCCAGCGCCGTCGGTACCGACAGCGAATTGGGATGGATGATCGATTCCTTGTGGATGTCGTCCATCTCGAAGGCATGGCCGGCGGTGCTGTTGACCAGCACCGCGCCGGCGAGTCCGACCTTGGCGCCGCTGTTCCACACCGAGGCGATCGGCTTGCCGCCGTCGGCGAGCACGACGTCGCGCACCATCTGGGTCCACGGCAGGGTCGAGCCGTGCAGGCAGACGCCCAGCCCGTCGAGAAAGCTGAGCTTCACCTTGTCGATCACGCCGGCGGGAATGTCGGCGTAGCGTGTCCCGGCGGCGAAGCGGGCCAGATCGCGCGTGGCATGCGGGAGGAGGGGCGGCAGGGAGCTGCTCATGGGCGCAGTCTAGCCGGGCTCGCACTCGACGCGGTCTCGGTGCGCGGAACATTTTTGTTGTCCCATGTTCCGCCCGTTCCAGATCGTTCCAACAAGGGGGTGGCGAAAACCGTTATGAAATCGGCATCGTTGCAGCCCTCGGAACGCTGTGGCACGGTCCGGCCGCATGCAAAGACCCCGCAATCCCTATTCCAGCGCCGAGATCGACCGCTCCAGCCACGAGCGCGAGAACGAGGAGCGCATGATCGAGCTCGCCTCGTCGGGCGCGGCGCGCTTCGTGCCGATCGATGCCGAGCGCAACCTGGTCAACAAGGGCAGCGGCAATCCCGAGCCGGTGTTCCTGCAGGGCATGATGGCCCGCGCCGTCGTCGGCGCCGCCGACCATCAGATCTTCCTGGGCTATGTCGAGGGCACGCCGTACTTCGCCGTCGACGTTACCGGCAAGGAGACGCCGCTCGGCGAGCTCGGCGAGTTCGTCGACCTGCGGCAGGTCGGCGCGCTGCTATTCGCGCGCGAGGGCTCGATCCTGGCCTATGCGCGCGGCATGACCTACTGGCACCGTCGCCATCGCTATTGCGGCGTCTGCGGCGCCAGCACCAAGGTGACGCGCGCCGGTCATGTCCGGATGTGCACCAACGAAAGCTGCAAGACCGAGCATTTCCCACGCACCGATCCGGCCGTCATCATGCTGGTCCATTGTGGCGACAAGTGCTTGCTGGGGCGCGGCAAGCAGTTCCCCAAGGGCATGCATTCGACCCTGGCGGGCTTCGTCGAGCCGGGCGAGAGCTTCGAGGATGCCGTGGCGCGCGAGGTTTTCGAGGAGGTGCACATCCGCGTCAGGAACGTCACCTACCGCTCCTCGCAGCCCTGGCCGTTCCCCGCCTCGGTGATGATTGGCTTCCACGCCGAGGCCGAGTCGATGGATTTCGAGGTCAATCAGGACGAGCTCGCCTCCGCGCTATGGCTGAGCCGCGAGGAGCTGCGCCCCGAGAACCTGCCCAAGGACGGCTCGTTCTTCATGCCGCGACGCGATTCGATCGCCCGCCGGCTGATCGAGGAATGGCTCGGCCACGAGACCGGCCCGTCGATCAGTGGCTAGGGGCTGGGAGCGCGCCACTCCAGTGGCGCTCTTCTCGTCGTCGCAACAACCCCATGAGCGGCACTGGAGTGCCGCGCTCCCAGCGAGAGAATTTCCATGAGCGTTCTGTTCACGCCGGTCGAGCTGGGCGGCGTCACCTTGCCCAATCGCATCGTCGTCTCGCCGATGTGCCAGTACGCCTCGGTCGACGGCAGCGCCCAGCCCTGGCATCACGTCCACTACGGCATGCTGGCGATGTCGGGCGCGGGCCTGCTCTGCTTCGAGGCCACGCATGTCGAGCGTGACGGCCGCATCACCCAGGGCTGCGCCGGGCTCTACAGCGACGACAACGAGGCGGCGCTGAAGCCGATCGTCGACTGGGCGCGCGGCTGGATGCCCAACGTCAAGCTCGGCATCCAACTCGGCCATGCCGGTCGCAAGGCCTCGGCGCAGCGGCCGTGGAAGGGCGGCGGGCCGCTCAGCCAGGCCGATGCGCCTGACCTGCCGTGGACGACCATGTCGGCGTCGGCGATCGCCTACGACGGCAAGTGGCACACGCCGGTGGCGCTTGACGCCGCCGGGCTGAAGCGGGTCAAGCAGGCCTTCATCGACGCCGCCTTGCGCAGCCTACGGCTCGGCTTCGACCTGATCGAGCTGCACGGTGCGCACGGCTACCTGCTGCACCAGTTCCTGTCACCGCTCTCCAACCGGCGCAGCGACGAGTACGGCGGCAGCCTGGAAAAGCGCCGGCGCTTCCCGCTCGAAGTGTTCGACGCCGTACGCAAGCTCGTGCCGTACGACAAGGCGCTCGGCGTGCGCCTCAGCGCCACCGACTGGGTCGACGGCGGCCTCACGGTCGAGGATACGGTCGAAACAGCGCGCCAATTCAAGGCGCTGGGCTGCGATTTCGTCGATGTCAGCTCGGGCGGCAACTCAACCCTGCAGAAGATCGCCGTGACGCCGGGCTATCACGTTCCCTTCGCCGCACGCATCAAGCAGGAAGCCGGCATCAAGACCTGGGCGGTCGGCGTGATCACCGAGCCCGAGCAGGCCGAGCGCATCGTCGCGGCGGGCGAGGCCGACTGCACAGCGCACGCCCGCGCCTTCCTGCTCGACCCGCGCTGGGGCTGGAATGCGGCGCGTGCGCTAGGCGCCCAAACCCCACCCTTGCCTCTGCCGGCGGCCCGGGCGACAACCATTCTGCCGTTCAAGCCTCAGCCCATCCTGGCCAACGCGGCCGAATAGGAGGTGCATGACCAACGTGCTGCTGGCCGAGGACGAATTCCTGATCCGGGCGGTGCTCGTCGATGCGCTGGGCGAAGCGGGCTTTGCCTGCATCGAGGCGCCGACCGGGCAGGAGGCGCTCGACGTTCTCGCCAGCGACAAGCCACTCGCCGCAGTGATCGTCGATCTCGGCCTGCCCGACATGCCGGGCACACGCGTGATCGAGGCGGCGGCCCGGCACCGGCCCGGCACGCCGATCATCCAATGCTCGGGCTCGCACATGACGGCGCCGGCGATCCCGGGCGGCAAGGTCCACATCGTCCCCAAGCCGTACAATCCCGCGGAGCTTTGCAAGATCGTCGCCCGCCTGGTGGCGCGCGGCGGCGCCTGAGGCGTGGCAGGGCCGCCGACCGACCGGATCCTGCGCGCCATCCTGTCGACGGTCGTGGCGATGGCGTGCTTCGCCGTGCTCAACGCCATGTCCAAGACGCTGTCGACCAGCGGCTATCCGGTGATCGAGGTGATCTGGGCGCGCTACATCTTCGCCTTCGTGTTCATGCTGGCGATGTTCCTGCCGAGGAGCGGCCGCCAGCTCTTCGCGATCCGCCGGCTCGACACCCAGGTGGTGCGCGGCCTGCTGCTGTTCTTCTCGAGCTATCTGTTCTTCCACGGCGTCGTCTACCTGCCGCTCGCCACCGCGGCGGCGATCTCGCTGTCGAGCCCGATCATCGTCACCGCGCTGTCGCCGCGGCTGCTCGGCGAGGCGGTCGGGCCGCGGCGCTGGGCGGCGGTGGCAGTCGGTTTCGTCGGCGCGCTGATCGTGGTGCGGCCGGGCCATGGCGACTTCGACTGGCATGCGCTGCTGATCGTCGCCAGCACGGTGTGCAGTTCGTTCTATCAGCTGTTCTCGCGGCGCTACGGCCAGACCGAGCGGCCCGACGCCTCGGCGACGGTGGCGACCATCGTCGGCACGATCGCCGCCACGCCCTTCGTGCCGTTCGAATGGGTGACGCCGAGCACGACCTGCCACGCGCTGCTGTTCGTCGGCATGGGCATCATGGCCGGCACCGGCCACTACTTCCTCACCATCGCCTACAGCCAGGCGCCGGCGGCCGTGGTGACGCCGTTCAACTATACCCAGCTGATCGGCTCGGCGATCCTGGGCTACGCCGTGTTCAACGACTTCCCCGACCTCTGGACCTGGGTCGGCGCCGCGGTGATCGTCGGCTCCGGCCTCTACATCGGCTACCGCGAGCGGGTGCGGTACAAGTTGGCGCAGAAGACCTAGCGACCGTTTTCACCGTTTTCACCGTTTTCGACGAGGTCCGCGCAAAACCGGCAAAACGGCATGTAGGGTTTGACCGAGTGCTTTATCCTTTAGCCGGAATTGCCGAAATTCGACGCCCAGGCATTTACGGCATTTATGGCTATTGGATTTAGGCTGCTCGGTCCCCGCGCAGGGGTGTCGCTTGTACCGTGATCAGCAAAATGAGGAGTTTCTATTTCCCCCAGATCGCCCTGTCTGAACGCCTTAATCGATTAGCCAAAAATGCCGTAAATCGAGCCCGCAGCTTCAGTGCACCGTCTTGATGATCTGGTCCGGCAGCCACAGGGCGATCTCGGGCAGGAAGCAGAGCACGACGACGGCGAGCGTCATCAGCACCACGAACGGCAGGACGCCCCAGATGACGTCGCCGAGCGGGATGTCGGGGGCGATGTTCTTGATGACGAAGATGTTGAGCCCGACCGGCGGATGGATCAGGCCCATCTCCATGACGATGGTCATGACGACGCCGAACCACACCAGGTCGAAGCCGGCCGCCTTGAGCGGCGGCAGGATGATCGGCGCGGTCATCAGGATGATCGAGACCGGCGGCAGGAAGAAGCCCAGCACCACCACCATCACCAGGATCGCCGCCAGCAGCACCCAGCGCGACAGCTGCTGCGCCACGATCCAGCTCGCCACCGACTGGCTGATGTGCAGGTAGCTCATCACGTAGGAGTAGAACAGCGACATGCCGATGATCAGCATCAGCATGGTCGATTCGCGGATCGTGTTGACCATGATCGGCTCGAGCTGTTTGGGCCGCCAGGTGTTGTAGATCACCGCGATCAGGATCAGCGCGAGGATGGCGCCCAGGCCCGCCGTCTCCGAGGGCGTCGCGAAGCCGCCATAGAGCGCGATCATCACGCCGGTCAGCAGGATCACGAACGGCAGCACCCGGGGCAGGGCGGCGAACTTCTGGGCGATGGTGAAATGCTCGTCGGCGAGCAGGGCCGAGCCGATGTGGGCACGCCGGGTTTCGTAGGCGTAGCGCCACGCCGCGTAGGCCGCAAAGAACCCGACCAGCAGCACGGCCGGACCGATGCCGGCCAGGAACAGCCGGCCGAGCGACTGCTCCGAGGCGACGGCATAGAGGATCATGGTGATCGAGGGCGGCAGCAGGATGCCGAGCGTACCGCCGGCCGCGATCAGCCCGGCCGCAAAGCCGCCCGGATAGCCGCGCCGGCGCATCTCGGGGATGCCAGCCGAGCCGATCGCCGAGCAGGTCGCCGGGCTCGAGCCGGCCATGGCGGCGAACAGGGCGCAGGCGAAGACGTTGGCGATGCCGAGGCCGCCGGGAACGCGGCTCATCCAGACGTGCAGCGCGGAGTAGAGGTCGCGGCCGGCCGGCGAGCGGCCGATCGCGGCACCCTTGAGGATGAACAGCGGGATCGACAGCAGGGTGATCGACGACATCTCCTCGTAGACGTTCTGCGTCACGGTATCGAGCGCCGAGGGCGGCATGAAGAAGACCATGAACACGGTCGCCACCAGCCCGAGCGAGAAGGCGATCGGCATGCCCGAGAACATGACCAGCAGGGTGAAGCCGCCATAGAGCAGCCCGATCTCGAACGGGCTCATGCGACGTGCGAGCGTGGCGGCTCGTTTTGCGGCAGGAACGCCTGCAGCACGATCTGGAGGGTGAGCAGGCTCATGCCAAGCGACATGGCCGAATAGGGGATCCAGAGCGGCGGCGCCCAGGCGGTGGCGCTGACATAACCGTCGACCCAAGCTTCGTGCAGCAGCGTCCAGGACTTCCAGGCGAAGAAGGCGCAGAAGACGGCGCTCAGCATGTCGACGACGAACAGGCGGATCCGGTTGGCGCGAGGCGACAGCAGGCTGGCCACCGCCTCGATGCCGATATGGCCGCGCTGGGAATGGACCCACGCCGCGGACAGGAACGTCACGCCGATCAGCAGGAAGACCGACAGCTCGTCCTGCCAGTCGGTCGGCTCGGGCGTGAAGTAGCGCAACACGACGGAGTAGGTCAGCACGCAGGCGGCAACGACAAGGGCGATCGCCGAGAGAACGACGATCGCCCTGTTGAGGGGGCCGAGCAGACTCACGCGCTGGGAACTTGCTGCGACAGCTTCAGGAGCTCGGCGTTGCTCGCCGACTTGTCGGCATAGTCCTTCCAGCAGGTGTCCTTGGCGACAGCCTTCCACTTGTCGACCTGGGCCTGGTCGATCTCGTAGGTCTTGATGCCGCGCTTCTCGTAGACCCTGGCGACCTCGTCATCGTCGGCCTTGGCCTTCTCGAGCGCGAACTTCTCCATCTCCGCGCCGATGTCCATGATCGCCGTCTGCTGGTCCTTCGGCAGCGCTTCGAAGACCTGCTTGGACATCAGCAGCGGCTCGAACACGAAGAAGAAGCTCTTCTTGCGCGCGGTCGTCAGGCTCTTGGCGATCTCCTCGAGGCGGAAGGAGATGAAGCTGGTCGAGGTCGTCATGCAGACGTCCATCGTGCCGGTCTGCATCGCCGCATAGAGCTCGTTCGACGGCATCGACACGACCGAGGCGCCGGCGCCCTTGAGCATCAGGTCCATCTCGCGGCTGCCGCCGCGCACCTTCTTGCCCTTGACGTCCTCGGGCGTGAGGACCGGCTTGGCGTCGCGATTGGCCGAGCCGCCGGCCTGCCACAGCCAAGTGACCAGCACGGCGCCCTTCTCGGCCATCAGCGCGTTCAGGCGCTTGCCGATCTCGGCCTTCTTCCAGGCATAGCCCTGATCGTAGGAGCTGACCACGCCGGGCATGAAGCCGATATTGTATTCGCTGACCTCGCCGCCGGCGTAGTTCAGCGGATAGAGCGTCATGTCGAGCGCGCCTCGGCGGATCGCCGAATACTGCGCCACCGTCTTGACCAGCGAGGAGTTGGGATAGACTTCGGCGCCGAGCGCGCCGTTGGTTTTCTTGGCGAGGTCGGCGGCGAACTTGCGGCAGAGCTGGTCGCGGAAGTCGCCTGAATCGATCGTGCCGCCGGGAAACTGATGCGAGATCTTGAGCTGCTTGGCCTGGGCGCGGGCGGTGCCGCCGATCCAGGGCGCAGCGAGCGGGGCCGCCGCCGTGGCCGCCAGAATCTGGCGTCGGGTGATGGTCATCTTGGAGTTCCTCCTGAACACGAGGGGATGCCTGTTTGTTGGGCGGATTGGGAATTCAATCGTGCTGCAAAGTCAACCGGCGGGACGCCGCGCGCCCCGCCAGGCGGCTGTTTTGTCAGGAGAATCGCCGGCTTTTGAGGGCGTGGCACATCGCTTGCATTGTGCACGGGCAGCGCAGGCCGCATCTGCGGTTCTTTTCGGTTGGCGTGCCGACGAGGAGTCGTCCGAGCCCCGCTTTCAACCCCGTCCGGGAATCCGATCCCAACGAACTTTGTTGCCCGAGGAGGCCCATCATGTGCGATCGCATCGGCTGTACGCATTTCCCCAAGCTCCAGGACATGGATTTCTCCGGCCGCGCGGTTTCCTCGCGCCGCGGCTTCCTCAAGAGGGCTGCTGCCGTCACCACGATCAGCATGGGCGTCGGCGGCGGCTTGATGAGCGGCGCGCATGCCGCGGCCGGCATCAAGTCGACGCACGGCTCGGGCTTCTGCAACCTCAACATCTTCCTCGCCCATTCGCGCCAGTATTCGAAGGCGGCGGGCACCGAGCTGATCTTCATCAACACGCCGACCTCGGCCGAGATGGTGACCTTCCTCGGCATGGGCCAGGTCGATATCGGCTTGATGCCCTACACCTCCTTCATGGCGCTCTACGACAAGGGCGCGCCGGTCAAGATCGTCGCCGGCGGCGGCGTTGAGGGGTGCGCGATCGTCGCGCGGCCCGGCCTCGACAGCTCGCAGAAGCTCAAGGGCAAGACGCTCGGCACCTTCCAGATGGATACGCTGGAGGTCATGCCCTACGACTACCTCAAGAAGAACGGCATCTCCTTCAAGGACGTCAAGGTGCGTTACATGGGCAACACGCCGGAGGCCGTCGAGGCCTTCAAGGCGGGCGCGATCGACTGGATCTGCACCATCGAGCCCTACGCCTCTGCGCTGGTGAACGACGTCAAGGGCGCGGTCATGCTGACCGACGGCGTCGACCTCTACGGCAAGGGCTACACCGACTGCGTGCTGGCCGCGCGCGCCAGCCTGATCAAGGACAATCCGGCCGGCCTCAAGGCGATCATCAAGGGCATGATGCAGGCTCAGTACGACGCCGAGACCCAGACCGAGGCGGTGCTCAAGGAGCTGGTCGGCAAGTACTACAAGACCTCGATGGAGAACGCCAAGATTGCCCAGGGCAAGCAGCCGGCAGTGGTCGATGCGCGCAGCCAGACGCAGTTCATCCTCGATCGCACCGACAGCGTGGTCGAGATGGGCTACATCAAGAAGAAGCCCGGCCGCGACGCCATCGACTGGACCATGCTTGAAGAGGTTATCAAGGAAAATCCCGACCTCTACGGCAAGCTCAAGTTCAAGTCTGCCTGAGATGGCGGTCGTCGAACGCGACGCCAGTACGGGCGCCGCCGCCGGGACATCCCGCTCGGCGACGGCAACTCGTTTGTTCGCCTCGATGGCCGGCATGGACTGGCTGTCGAAGGTCTGGTGGGCCTGCCTGTCGGTCGGGCTGTTCGCCGGGATCTGGGAAACTTGCTGGGCGCTGGGCTTGGCCGATGAAAAGCTGCTGCCGCCGCCGCACATCTTCCTGAGCAACTTCGCCGAACAGGGCAAGTACTTCAATACGGCGACGCGCTGGCAGGTCGGCAACTCGATGGAAGGGCCGTCGGCGTTCGAATCGGTGATGATCACCGTGGCCGCCACCACCATGCGCGTGTTCGTGGGCCTGGTCCTTGCTTCCGTGCTGGCCATCGGCATCGGCGTCGCGGTGCGCTACTGGCATGTCTTCGACAAGCTGGTGCTGCCCACCGTCACCTTGCTGTCGCCGGTGTCGCCGATCGCCTGGCTGC
>VBAF01000269.1:4304-4928 GCA_005884705.1 Alphaproteobacteria bacterium | reverse complement strand
ATCTTCATGGTCGTGGTGGCGCTGTTCTTCCACCTGGAGCTGGCGACCATCGCCCAGATCGACGGCGTCGGCCCCAACCTGATCAACGTGGCGCGCACCATGGGTGCGTCCAAGCGCCAGATCTACGGTCGCGTCATCATTCCCGCTATCCTGCCGGGCATGCTGCAGGTCTTGCGGATGAACCTGTTCGGCGCCTGGATGGTCGTTTTGATCGCCGAGTCTACGGGCGTCGGCTACGGCATGGGGCAGGTGATCATGCTGGCGCGCAACACCTTCAATCCCTCACTGGTGTTCTTCACCATTGCCGTTATCGGCGTGCTGGGCTTTGGCTTCGACTGGCTGCTGCGCCAGGCGCAGCGCCGCATCCTCTACTGGTTGCCCAACACCCCGGAGAAGCTGCGTGCCCTCTGACAGCGCGCCGACGTTCTCGTCGAAGGACGCCGTCGTCTGCCGCGGCGTCGGCAAGACCTGGGCCGCCGGGACCAAGCGCGCGCACGAGGCGTTGCGCGGCGTCGATGTCGACATCAAGCCAGGCGAGTTCGTGGTCTTCATCGGCCCTTCGGGCTGCGGCAAGAGCACTTTGCTCTATCTCATCGCCGGCCTCGAGGACGCGACCGAGGGGCA
>VBAF01000269.1:3665-4257 GCA_005884705.1 Alphaproteobacteria bacterium | reverse complement strand
ACCTCGCTGTTTCCCTGGTTGACCGTCTGGGAGAACGTGAGCTTCGGCCTGTCGATCCGGGGCGCAGCCAAGGAGGAGCGTCGGACCGTCGCCAAGGAGGCGCTGCAGCGGGTCGGCCTGACGGCGGCGATGGACAAGCGGCCCGACGAGCTGTCGGGCGGCATGCGCCAGCGGGTGGCGGTGGCCCGCGCGCTCGCCATGCGGCCCAAGGTGCTGCTGATGGACGAGCCGTTCGCCGCCCTCGACGTGCAGACCCGCGCGCGCATGCAGGACTTCCTGCTCGATGTCTGGCGCGATTCAAGCGCCTCGGTGCTGTTCGTCACCCATCACATCGACGAGGCCGTGGCTCTCGCCGACCGCGTCGTGGTGTTCACCGCGCGGCCGGGCCGCATCAAGACCATCCTGCCGATCGAGCTGCCGCGGCCGCGCAATCTGTTCTCTCGCGAGGCGGAAGCCCTGCGCATCCAGCTCACCGAGCTGCTGCGCGACGAGGTTGACCGCGCTTTCGCCGAACAGGAAGCTCTCGCTCCAGCTCTCTAGAAGGAGAAGCCGCAATGGCCACCAGCCTGATCCGCAGCCGCGCCGCCATCAC
>VBAF01000269.1:554-3637 GCA_005884705.1 Alphaproteobacteria bacterium | reverse complement strand
TGCAGGAGGACGGCGTGATCACAGCCGTGGGCACCTACGACGACCTGCACCGCCAGCATCCGACCGTGCCGGTGATCGGCACGGGCAAGGAGGTGCTGCTGCCCGGCTTCGTCAACGGCCACCATCACGTCGGGCTGACGCCGGTCCAGCTCGGCTCGCCCGACATGCCGCTCGAGCTGTGGTTCATCACCCGCCTGGTGATCCGCAACCTCGACCTCTATCTCGACACGCTCTATTCGGCGTTCGAGATGATCGGCTCGGGCATCACCACGGTGCAGCATATCCAGGGCTGGATGCCGGGCACCCTGGCGGACGTCGAGAAACGCGCGACCGCGACGATCAAGGCCTACGAAGACGTCGGCATGCGGGTCAGCTACTGCTACGCGGTGCGCGACCAGAACCGGCTCGTCTACCAGGCCGACGAGGAGTTCGTCGCCGGCCTGCCCAAGGAGCTGCAGGGCCCGATGCAGCGCTGGTTCGACCGCTTCAAGATGAGCCTCGACGACGCGATGGACATGTTCAAGTCGTTCCATTCGCAGCATCACAACAAGCGCCGGGTGAAGATCCAGCTCGCGCCCGCCAACCTGCACTGGTGCTCCGACAAGGCGTTGACGCTCTTGTCCGATGCCTCGTCCAAGTACAACGCGCCGATGCACATGCACCTGGTCGAGACCGCCTACCAGAAGGAATACGCCAAGCGGCGCGGCGACTGCACGGCGCTCGAGTATATCGACCGCTTCGGCCTGGTGAACGAGCGGCTGACCCTTGGCCACGGCGTGTGGCTGAACGAGAAGGACATCGACCGCCTGGCCGAGGCCAAGGGGTGTGTCTGCCACAATTGCTCGTCCAACTTCCGCCTGCGCTCGGGCGTGGCGGCGCTGAACGTCTTCGAGAAGAAGGGCATCAACACCGCGATCGGCCTCGACGAGGCCGGCATCAACGACGACCGCGACATGCTGCAGGAGCTGAAGCTGGTGCTGCGCGCCCATCGTGTGCCGGGCATGGTCGAGGAGGATGTGCCGACCATGGCGCAGGTGCTGCGCATGGCGACGGTCGGCGGAGCGAAGACCACGCCGTTCGGAACCCAGATCGGCACGCTCGAGGTCGGCAAGGCGGCCGACATGGTGCTGCTCGACTGGGACAGCATCGCCTATCCCTATCTCGACGAGCTGACGCCGACGCTCGACGCGGTGATCCAGCGTGCCAAGAACCAGTCGGTCACCATGACGATGTGCGACGGCGAGGTGATCTACCGGGACGGGAAGTTCACCAAGGTCGACAAGGTCGAGGCGCTCAAGGCGCTGCACGATGACTTGAGCAAGGCGCTGGCCGACGACGAGGTCGAGCGGCGCAACCTCTCCAAGGCGCTGCTGCCCCACGTGCGCAAGTTCTACGCCAACTACATCGACACCTCGAAGCACCAGCCGTTCTATCGGCCGAGCTCGATGGTCCCATCCAATCCGCCGCGCTCGATCCACATCGAGGGCAGGGTGCGGATATCGCCGGCGGATGTGAGGGCTTCGCCCAGCCCGGGCAGTTCCGCCGGCTGGACAGCGATGCGTTTCACGGGCGACTCGCGGGCGAGCAGGGCCTCGACCCGCGCGACGCCTTCCTCCTCCTGCAGCGAGCACACGGCGTAGACCAGGGTGCCGCCGGGCTTCAGCAGGCCGAGCGCGTGCAGCAGCAGGCGGTCCTGCGCGAGCGTGAGGCGGCTCACATCCTCCTCATCCTTGAGCCAGGCGATGTCGGGATGGCGCCGCAGGGTGCCGGTGCCGGAGCAGGGCGCGTCGAGCAGGATGGCGTCGAACTTCTCGTCGGGCATCCATTTGCTGGCGTCGGCGGTGACCAGCGCGGCCGTCATGCCGGCACGGGCGAGGTTCTCGCCCAGCCGGCCCATGCGCCGGCCGGAGATGTCGACGGCGGTGACCTGCGCTCCGGCGGCGCAGAGCTGCAGGGTCTTGCCGCCCGGCGCGGCGCAGAGATCGGCGACCCGCTTGCCGGCGATGTCGCCGAGCAGGCGGGCGGGCACGGTGGCGGCGGCGTCCTGCACCCACCAGGCGCCTTCGGCATAGCCCGGCAGCTCGGTCACGAGGCCGCCGGCGCGGCGGCGCAAGGTCCCGGTCGGCAGCGTCTCCGCGTCGAGGCGGCCGGCCCAGAAGTCGGTGTCGGCGCGCGTCGTGATGTCGAGCGGCGCCTCGATCAGGTGCGCTGCGGCGATCGCCCGCGTTGTCTCTTCGCCGTAGGTCGCCGACCAGTTTTCCCACAGCCACTGTGGCGTGTTGAGGCGGGCGGGGTCGCGGTCGCCCAGCATCGCCACGCCCTCGCGCGAGACGCGGCGCAGCACGGCGTTGGTCAGGCCCTTGAGATGGGGCAGGCGGCTCTGGGCGAGCTGCACCGACGTATCGACGGCGGCGTGCGCGGGCGTGCCCAGGAAGAGGATCTGCGCCGCGCCAAGCCTCAGGATCTGGCGGCCGATCGCGTTGGCGCCGTCGAGCGGGCGCTCGATCATCGCGCTCAGCACCGCCTCGATCTCGCCCAGCCGCCGCAGCGTCGTCGCCAGCAGCAGGCGTACGAAGGCGCGGTCGCGCGGATCGAGCTCGGGGAAGCCCGGGTGACGCGCCAGCGCCTCGTCGAGCGGCTGGCCCTGGTCCAGGCATGCCGCCAGCACGTCGAGTGCGATCTTGCGGGAATCTTCCATTTCGTCGCGGGCTATAAACTCGGTATGTTTGCGGCGCAAACGAATTGGGAGAGGAAACGGCTCATGCAGAAGCTCGCGGCCGCCGCGTTCGGGGCCCTGGCGGCCGGCCTTTTGGCCACGTCGGCGATGGCCCAGGACAAGACGGTCGACCTCAAGATCTCGATCTGGCTGCCGCCGGCCCATCCGCTGGTGCCGTCGACCAAGGAATGGGCGGCCGACATCGAGAAGCAGTCGGGCGGCACAATCAAGACGGCGATCTTTCCGTCCGAGCAGCTCGGCAAGGCGTTCGACCACTACGACATGGCGCGCGATGGCATCGCCGACGTCACCTACGTCAATCCGGGCTACCAGCCCGGCCGTTTCCCCGTCATCTCGGCGGGGCAAC
>VBAF01000269.1:0-306 GCA_005884705.1 Alphaproteobacteria bacterium | reverse complement strand
GCCGACGGCATCTTCTTCCCGTGGGGCTCGATGTTCCTGTTCGGCCTCGACAAGGTGACCAAGTATTCGATGGACGTGCCGCTCTTTACGGCAGTCTTCACCTACTCGATGAACAAGACGAAGTACGACGCCATGTCGCCGGCGCAGAAAAAAGTCATCGACGAACACTGCACCACCGACTGGGCGGTCAAGGTAGCCTCGCCCTTCGCCGACTTTGAGAAGGCCGGCCGCGCCAAGATGCTTGCCGCCTCCGGTCACGAGGTCTATCCGCTGACACCCGACCAGCTGCAGGCCTGGAAGGCGGTG
>VBAF01000268.1:11597-12951 GCA_005884705.1 Alphaproteobacteria bacterium | reverse complement strand
CGGCCTCGCCGTTCGGCTTTCCGCCGGTCTGGCCGGCCGGCGGAACGATGGTCCCGACGGTCCGGGTGAGGCCGAAATTGACTTCGATCGGCGTGTTTGAAGAGGCGTTCGTGCGCACCGCAAGATTGACGCCGTCGCTCTCAGCGAACACCAGGGTTCGGCCGCAGCCGCCGAGGAGAGCCGCGGCGCCGACCGCCGCGAGCAGGGGCACGATTCGGCGAAGGGTGAAGGGACGCATCATTGATCGGTTCCTCCGCCCGGAAGCGCTGCCGAGGGCTTGGGGTCGGGCTTGTCCTTGAAGCAGTCGAAGAAATCCTTGATCACCTTGGGGTCGGTGTGGAGATTTGCCGCGAAGTCCTGCGCTGCCCGGCCTGTGGCGATCGATTCCTTGTAGTGCTTGATCGTGATGCCCTTCACCTCCAGCCTCGAGCAGGCGAGGGCGGCCATCACATCCTGCTTTCCGGTGTCAGTCCCAGTCCCGTCGACGCTGCGCGGAATGATCGCCACGAAGTTGCGATCGTAGCCGACGACCACCCACCCCTTGGTTTGGGTCGAATCGATCGCCGCATTGACGCCGACGACGGTGCGGCTGCCCATGTAGAGCTGGTTCGCGTCGCACCCGCCGAGCATCGTGACGATGCCCGCGGACAGGATTGCCACGCACATTACTGGCCGCATGGGCTTTGCTCCGGGATCTGATTGAATTCGATCTTTGACGGCTCGTCCGGCGTCAGCACGAGGCGCCGGACCATCGACGCATCCCTGGGGATGGCGCTGAACATCGCCTCTTCGGAAAAGCCGAGCATGGCGCCGATCGTGCGGCGGTTGATGTCGAGCGCGAAGCCGCCGGTCCGGCGCACCGTGGCGACCGGCCGAAGGCCCGCCGTCGACACCCCGAAACTGTACTTTCCGGTGCGCGGTGCGGCGGCACAGTCGGGGATTACGGCCAGCGTCCAGGAGTATCCGATCGTGACCCCGGCGTCGTCGGCTGCGCTGCGCAGGGCGACTCCATAGGTCTCGGTGCGGACGATTCGGGCGCCCTGCGCCTCGATCACTTCCGATGATGCAAAGCCGACTCCATCGATCGAGCAGGCCGACACCGTCAGCGCCGCCGCGACAAGAGGGACCGCCTGTCCTGCTTCTTTCAACCGACGGGTGAAGGTCACTCAGGACCCCTGCGGGCCCGGGCGATTGGACGGCCGATGTCGCGCGCTTCCCCGTGTCGGCATGAGGCTCCCCCCGAAGCTCAAGGCCTGCAATTTCTAGGTGTGATTGTGCCGGGAGTCAAATCTACACGTATCCCGTCCGGTCCGGGTCAACGAGATCCGCACCCTCGATCGGCGGCTTTATGGTG
>VBAF01000268.1:10725-11392 GCA_005884705.1 Alphaproteobacteria bacterium | reverse complement strand
CTGCGTAGAGCTCGCAAACTTCGGTCACACCGTAGAGATGTGCAATAAGACGAGGTCCGCATGTCAATGCGAGCCAGGCAGACATCGCAATGACGAACACAAATGCCAGAACGGAGACAGTAAGGACGGCGTAGCCCGCGCCTCTGACGACAATGTTTTGCGATCTCTCAACGCGAGAAAAGGCGAAATAGATCGCCACGGCAATGAACGCTGCAACCATGGCAACGAACGAGGTCCGGTTGAGACCTGTGGTATTGCTTATGAATGTAATCGCAACGCCTGCGGCAACTAGGCCCCAGAAGTATTTGGCGGCGTGTTCTGCTCGGGTCGCTCGATCAAGAAGGTCGAGAAGCTGGCCCAAGATATTGGTCTGGTCGCCGACCGGATTTCTAGCTGCTGCGCGGGGCTTGGCCATGTGGTGCTTTCAATGCAGCGTTCAGTTGATTCAACGTACAGTAGCGTGCCAGCAAAGCGGGCACTTAGACAAGCCATCCGTGCGCTAAGCTCGGAGACTTAAACCGGCCACCCCGATGGCGCGCCTTCTCGGCGCAAGACCATGACGCGCCACGGAAGTGGCGCGCCCTCGGCCCGCACGTTAGAACCCGCCAATGCCCCACCGTCTCCCCACCTGGCGATCGCTGCTGTTCGTGCCGGTGACCTCCGAGCG
>VBAF01000268.1:0-10705 GCA_005884705.1 Alphaproteobacteria bacterium | reverse complement strand
CCGGCGCGCAAGGCCGAGGCGCGCGCCGCCCTGGCCGCCACCGTGCCGCGCGTCGCCCAGGACGGTGCCGACGTCGTGGTGCGCATCAACCGCCCGCTCGACCTCGCGGTGGCCGACATCGCCGCCTCGGTCATGCCGGGCGTCGCCGCCCTGATGCTGCCCAAGGTCATGGGGCCCGAGCATGTCCGGCTGCTCGCCGAGCTGGTGACCGACCGCGAGTCCGCGCTCGGCCTGCCGATCGGCCACACCCGCTTCCTCGCCTTGATCGAATCGCCCGCAGCGCTGCCGCATCTGTTCGCGATCGCCGCCGAGCCGCGCATGGCCGGCATGTCGGTCGGCGGCGCGAGCTCGGCGCCATACCCTCGGCCGACAGCATGTATGTCCATGCCATGCAGGGCCTTGCCGCGTCGCGGGCGGCCGGCATCCTGCCGATGGGCTCGATGGGACAGCTCGCCAAGATCGATGATCTCGAGTCCTATCGCGCGGGGCTGAAGCGCGGCCGGGCGCTGGGCTTCACCACCGCCTCCTGCATCCATCCCGCCCACGTGCCGATCATCAACCAGGAGTACGGCGCCTCGGCCGCCGAGCTCGACCGCGCCCGCCGCCTGCTCGCCGCCTTCGACGCCGCCGCCGCCGCGGGCGCCGGCGCGGTCGCCTTCGAGGGCAAGATGATCGACCTGCCCGTCGTCATTCGCGCACGCCGGCTTTTGGAGCGTGCCGCCGTCTGGACGCGCTCGGCTGGCTGATCAGGATTTGTCGCGCGTCAGATTACTTCGCGGACCGGCATTATCACCAAGCCTTCGGCCTTATCTTGATTGCCGCATTCAGCGGCATCTACATCGCGCTCGACATGACCAAGGCGGCCCTACAGCCTGCCAAGGCACGTACCGGAAGCTCGGTATCCCTATCGCGGCTAAGACGGTTGCCAGTGCGCGGGCCGCGCTCTGTCTTAGACCGTGCCCAGCCGGGCAAACTCCGCGAGGCGACGACGGTCCAGGATTGCGACCGCGTCGGACCCAACCAATCCAATAAGGCGATTGTTTTTCAGCACGGTAAAGGAGCGGCTCACTGTCTCGAGGCGCAGCCCGAGATGGTCGGCGATCTGTTCGCGCGTGAGATGAAGCTGCAGGGGCTCCGATTGAGCCATCTTGCGGTTGTAGACCTCGGCGAGCTGCAACAGAAAGTACGCCACCCGCTCGGTGGATTTAAGTTGGCCCAGGACGGCCATGTGCTCGGCCGCGCGCTTGAGCTTGTCGCTCATATCGTTGGCCAACGCCGAGCCAAGATCAGGGTTGCGGGCGACAAGGTCGTCGAAACGCCGGCGGTGGAAGCTGCAGGCTTCGACGTCCGTCAGCGCGACACCGCTGAAATTGTACGTGGCATCCTTTTCGAGGTAGCCGCACAGGTCACCGATCGAGTGCACGCCAACGATTTGGCGGCGCCCGTCCTGGAGGCTACGGAATATCAGCGCGATGCCCTTGGTAACCTTGTAGAAGTAGCCCATCGGATCGCCGGCTTGGAACATGAGTTGGCCCTTGTTCCAGCGCTGTCGCCGGCCGAGCGACAAGAGGTGGGCAAGCCTCTGATCGTCGAGTGGCGCGCAAATGCCGATCGAGCGGCCAAGGCAGGTTGAACAAAGGAGTTCGCGCGCCCGCGGCAGCGACTCCGATTGAGGTGAGGCGGTGGTAGGTCGGCTACGTTCGCTGTTCACGCCGTGGATCATACCACGCGCAAAAAGCGAGTCACTGTCTCGGATTTCGCGGTGCGTCACGCCAATGACAGCCGGCCCCCCTTCGCCTATCAGGGGAAAGTGAGTGAGCTATCACGGCGAAGTGTAATCGCGGCGGCACTGGTCGGCTGTCTGCCGGCTCGCGCCCAACCGTCCAATCGACCCCTCCGGATCGTCCTGGCAGGCCCTCCCGGAGGCATTATCGATGTCGGCGGCCGCGCAATTGCCGATGCCCTTGCCCAAGCACTCGTCCAGCCGGTAGTGCTCGACCATCGCCCCGGCGCAGCCGGCATGATCGCCGCGCAGATCGCTGCAGCCGCTGCCCCGGACGGGAACACGCTTCTGCTGACCGTGTCCGAAATCACGGCGATACAGTTCCTCACTCCGATCGCCTTCGATCTCGCGCGCGATCTGACACCCGTGGCGACAATCGGCGAGGGTTCGGCGCTCGCCTGTGTCAGCCCTGATCTGCAAGTGCACGATCTGCGTGGTCTGATTGAGTACGCTGTCGCCCATCCGCAAGGGGTGCACTATCTCAACCCTGGCAACGGCACGCGCCAGCACCTTATCCCGGAACAGATCAATCGAGCCTTCGGTACCGGCATGATTTCCGTCCCCTATCGCGGCCTGCCGCCGGGTGTCGTTGATCTGATCGCAGGGCGCATCCAGTTCGGCATCGTCAGCACGGCGCTCGCACTTTCCCACATTTCGGCGCGAGCCTTACGGCCAATTGCGTTTCTCGGACAGCAACGCCTCGATGAGCTGCCGGACCTGCCGACGATCGAGGAGCAGGGACTTGGGAGAATGCATGTGCGCTCCACCCTCAGCCTTTTCGGGCCAAGAGGGCTGCCGGCGCCGACTGTGGCGAGGCTCAACCGTGCCGTGGCCGCCGCCGTGGGCGATCCGCAGACCCGCGAACGACTTCGGCACGCGTATATCGAGATCGAGCTGTCCCAGCCGGACGACCTAGGGCGACGATTGGTGTCGGAACAGGAGGAGTTGGGAAGCTTGGTTCGGCGGCTTAACCTCCGGCCGGAGTGATGCTGGGTAGCTCACCGCCGACACACCACGGCGGCCTCACCGCACCTGAATTTCGGGCTCGTCGACACTCCAAGGCCCGGCGGTCCTCACGCCTCGCGCCCCCAGCGTGCGCGCGATCCCGGCCAGATGCCATCGGCGTCCGATCCGTCCCAACGGGCGGGACGGTTTGGGCCGGGCTTCGCGGCCTCCTCCAGGTGCGGTAGTTATGTTGCAAAGGAGAGCCCATCAGAATGAGCACCACCGAGTATACCCCGCCCAAGGTCTGGGCCTGGAACAAGCCGAACGGCGGCCGCTTCGCCAACATCAACCGGCCGATCGCCGGCTCGACGCACGACAAGGAACTGGCGGTCGGCAAGCACCCGATGCAGCTCTATTCGCTCGGCACGCCGAACGGCCAGAAGGTCACCATCATGCTCGAGGAGCTGCTGGCGCTCGGCCACAGGGGCGCCGAGTACGACGCCTGGCTGATCAGGATCGGCGAGGGCGAGCAGTTCGGCTCGGGCTTCGTCGCCGCCAATCCCAACTCCAAGATCCCGGCGCTGGTCGACCACAGCGGCCCTAAACCGATCCGCCTCTTCGAATCGGGCGCGATCCTGGTCTGGCTGGCCGAGAAGTTCGGCGAATTCCTGCCCAAGGCCGGCGAGGCGCGCGCCGAATGCCTGTCCTGGCTGTTCTGGCAGATGGGCAGCGCGCCCTATCTCGGCGGCGGCTTCGGCCACTTCTACGCCTACGCGCCGAGCAAGATCGAATACGCGATCGACCGCTTCGCCATGGAGACCAAGCGGCAGCTCGACGTGCTCGACCGGCGGCTCGCCGAAGCCCGCTACCTCGCCGGCGACGACTACACCATCGCCGACATCGCGGTGTGGCCGTGGTACGGCGGGCTGGCCAAGGGCCTGCTCTACGGTTCGGCCGAGTTCCTCGCCGTCCACGAATACAAGAACGTCAACCGCTGGGCCGACGAGATCGGCGCACGTCCGGCGGTCAAGCGCGGCCGCATCGTCAACCGCCTGCAGGGCGATCCCAAGCAGCAGCTCCGCGAGCGTCACGACGCGTCCGACTTCGAGCTGCGCACGCAGGACAAGCTGGAAGCCAAGAACGCGGCGGACTAGGGCTCGAATAATTTTATGCAGTGAATTCATTGTACAGAAGATCACCGCCGGCCCCAAGCTGGCGCCACGATCGATATCGGCCCAGCAGGAGGCTCGCATGGCAATTGAAGTGCACGCGCTTGGACCCGGCATCGCCGCCGAGGTCCGTGGACTTCGGCTGTGGGAGCCGCTCGATCCGGCCGACGTGGAGCTCCTGCGCCGGCTGTTCGGCGAGCATGGTGTGCTGGTGTTCCGGCGGCAGTCGCTGTCCGAGCACGAATACGCCGACTTCTGTGCCCTGTTCGGCTCGCTCGAGCACACGGTGCGCACCGACTGGGCATCGCGCGTGCGGCCGGAGATCGGCCTGATCACCAACCTCAAGGGCAGCAACGGCAATCCGCTGGGTGGGCTGGGCGACGGCGAAGTCGAGTGGCATTCCGACCAGACCTATATGGCGAACCCGGCGACCGGCGCGGCGCTCTACGCCGTCGAGCTGCCACCCGAAGGCGGTCGCACCTACTGGGCGAACCTGGTCGCCGCCTACGAGGCGCTGCCCGAGCGGCTGAAGCAGGCGATCGATGGCAAGAACGCGGTGTTCCGCTATCAGAAGCGTCTGAACAAATACAAGGGCGCCGACCAGAAGCTGTCGGAAGAGGGCCGCAAGCGCACGCCCGACGTGGTCCATCCGCTGGTGCACGTCCATCCGCTGAGCGGCAAGAAGGCGCTCTATCTCGATCCGACCACCAGCATCGGCGTCGTCGGCATGCCTGAGGCCGAAGGCAACGCCCTGCTCGACAAGCTGGCCTCGCACGCGATCCAGGCGCAGTTCGTCTACACCCACAACTGGCAGGTCGGCGACGTGCTCTTGTGGAGCAACGGCTGCCTGATGCATCGGCGCGAGCCGTTCCCGTCGAGCGACCGGCGGCTGATGAAGCGGGCGACGCTGCATCTGCCGGCGGATCTGCACATCATCCCCAAGACCTTCATGCCTGCCGAGATGGCTGCCCAATGATCCGCTTCGTTGCCGCTCTGCTCGCCCTTGCTGTGGCGGCCGGCGCGCACGCGCAGTCGCCCTACCCGGACAAGCCGATCCGCCTGGTCGTGCCGTTCCCGGCGGGTTCGGGTACCGACATCGTCGGCCGCCTCCTCGCCCATCAGTTGACGGCCGACTTCGGCCAGACCGTGATCGTCGACAACCGACCGGGCGCGAGCACGATTGTCGGCACCGAGATCGTCGCCAAGTCGGCACCCGACGGCTACACGATGGTCATGGCGTCCAACAACCACGCCATGAATCCCTCGCTGTTCGAAGGCAAGCTGCCGTTCGATTCGATCAAGGACTTTGCGGCGGTGGCGCAAGTCGCGATCCTGCCGTTCATCCTCGTGGTCAACCCGCAGGTTCCGGCCAAGACTCTCGACGAGCTGATCGCGCTCGCCAAGAAGGGCGGGCTGACCTACGCCTCGACCGGCAACGGCACGCCGCCGCATGTCGCGGGCGAGATGCTGAAGCGCGCGGCCAAAGTCGACATCACTCACGTGCCCTACAAGGGAAGTGCTGCGGCGGTGCAGGACGTCGTCTCCGGCCAGGTCCCGATGATGTTCATCAACGTGCCGTCGGGGCTCAGCCTGGTGACCGCCGGCAAGCTGCGTGCGCTCGCGGTCGGCACATCAAAGCGCATCGCCCAGATGCCGGACCTGCCAACCGTCGCCGAGCTCGGCTATCCCGACTTCGACGTCAGCTTGTGGATGGGCTTGCTCATGCCGGCCGGCACGCCGGCCGACGTGATCGACAAGATGAGCAAGGCGACCGAGCGCGCGCTCGCCGATCCGGCGGTGCGCAAGAAGATCGAGGAGCAGGGCGCCGAGCCGGCCTACCTGGCGCCGGCCGCGTTCTCGAAGTTCGTCGTCGACGAGACCAAGCGCTTCGGAGAGCTGGTCAAGGACGTCGGCCTGCGGGTCGATCAGTAGGGGAGCCGGCCTTGCTGTTCGCCGTCCACTGCGTCGATGCCAAGGGCGTCGATGCGATCCGCACCAGGCATCTCGCGCCGCACAAGGACTATCTCGTCGGCCAGAAGCACATTCTCGTCGTCGGCGGTGCGTTGACCGACGGCGCCGACCAGCCGGTCGGTAGCCTCTATATCGTCAATGTCGCCGACCGCGAGGCGGCGGAAACGTTCTCGAAGAACGATCCCTTCACCTCGGCCGGCGTCTTCGGGACAGTGACGATCACCGCCATGCGCAAGAGCCACTGGAATCCGGGCTCCGCCTGGCTTCTCAAGCTCTGCTGCGCACCAGCCGGCCCGGCAGCGCGCCCGTCGCCTCGCCGCCGCGATAGACCACCGCGCCGGAGACGATGGTCGCGTCGAAGCCCTCGGTGCGCTGGACCAGCCGCTTCCCGCCGGCCGGCAGGTCGTAGACGATCTGCGGCGCGCGCAGCCGCATGTTGTCGTAGTCGATGACGTTGAGGTCGGCCTTCAGCCCGACGTTGAGCAGGCCGCGGTCGGTGAGGCCGATCGCCTGCGCGTTGTCGGCGGTAAGTCGCTTGATCGCGAAAGCCACCGGGAACAGTGCGCCGCGGCCACGGTCGCGCGTCCAGTGGGTCAGCGTGTAGCTGGTCGCCGTGGCATCGCACATGATGCCGACATGGGCGCCGCCGTCGCCCAGCCCGATCAGTGAGTTGGGCGCGGCGATCATCTCGCGCACCACGTCGAGATTGCCGGCGGCGTAGTTGGTGACCGGCAGGTAGAGCATCTCGCGGCCGTCGCGCTCGAGCAGCAGGTCGTACGCGACCTCCTCGGGCGCCCGGCCCTCGCGTTCCGCGCGGGCGGCGATGCTCGCCTCGGCCTTGGGCTCGTAGTCGGGCGGATCACCCAGCGGGAACATGCGGTCCCAGCGCTCGACGCGCTTGGCGCGCTTGCTGCCCTCGAAGGCCTCGCCGAGCACGCGGGCGCGGAAGTCGGGCTGGCGCAGGATCGCGAGGCGCTCGGCGAACGGCAGGTGGGCGATCGCCTTGTAGCTCGGCCGGCCCATGAACGGGTTCTGCGAGAGCTCGAAGCCCAGCAGCACGCTGGTCGGCCGCGAGCGGACCTGGGCGGTGATGCGCAGGCCCTCGGCGTTGGCCTCGTCGATCTCGGCCATCAGCTCGCGCCAGCCGTCGGGCCGGCCGTCCTGCTGCAGCAGCGAGATCGTGATCGGCCGGCGCGATTCCTTCGCCATGCGGCGGAACAGGCCGATTTCGCCCGCCTGATCCTGGAAGTCCGAGACGATCTGCATCCAGCCGATGCCGGTGTCGCGCATCGCATGGGCGATCGCCGTCAGCTCGGCTTCTTCGGCGCGCAGGGTCGGGATGTGCCGGCCGTCGGCGCTCTTGTGGTTGAGCGTGCGCGAGGTCGAGAAGCCGAAGGCGCCGGCGCGCAGGCCCTCGGCGGTGAGCTCGGCCATGCGCCGGCGGTCGTCCCCGGTCGCGGGCTCGCGGTTGGCGCCGCGCTCGCCCATGACATAGACGCGCAGCGCCGCGTGCGGCACCTGCGTCGCGATATCGGCGTCGTAGCGGCGCGCGGCGAGCGCATCGAGAAAATCCGGGAAGCTGTGCCAGTTCCACGGCAGGCCTTCCGACAGCACGACCTCGGGGATGTCCTCGACGCCTTCCATCAGGTTGATCAGCATGGCGTGCTGGTCGGCGTGGCAGGGCGCGAAGCCGACGCCGCAATTTCCCAGCACCACCGTCGTGGCGCCATTCCACGAGGAGGGCGACAGCCGCTCACTCCAGGTCACCTGCGCGTCGTAGTGGGTGTGGACGTCGACGAAGCCCGGCGTGACCAGCTTGCCGCGCGCGTCGATCTCCTCGACGCCCTTGGGAAGGTTCTTGCCGATCGCCGCGATCGTGCCGCCGGCGATCGCCAGGTCGGCCTCGTAAGGGTCTCCGCCCGAGCCATCGACGACGGTGCCGTTGCGGATCACGAGATTGGGAGAGGACATGGTTGGCATCGTATCGATCTTGGCAGCGAGTTGCGATAGGCTGCGCGCTCGCCAGTGGAGAAAAGCCCATGATGCTACGCGTTGCGTTTCGGTCGTGCGTGCGTTGCGTGGTTTTCGTAGCGTCCTTGTCGGCTCTTGCCGTTCCGCTCAGCGCATTGGCGCAGAAGCAGGGCGGCATCCTGCGGGTCGCCCATCGCGACAGTCCCGGCACCATGTCGATCCACGAGGAGGGCACCATCTCGGTCGTCATGCCGATGATGGGCGTGTTCAACAACCTCGTCGTGTTCGATCCGAAACAGCGCCAGAACAGCCTCGACGGCATCACGCCCGACCTCGCCACCAAGTGGAGCTGGAGCGAGGACGGCAAGACGCTGACCTTCGCGCTGCGCGAGGGCGTGAAGTGGCACGACGGCAAGCCGTTCACCGCGGCCGACGTCAAATGCACCTTCGAGCTGCTGGCCGGCACGGCCAAGGACAACTTCAAGGTCAACTTCCGCAAGGGCTGGTACGCCAACGTCGAGAGCGTCTCGACCAGCGGCGACCACGAGGCGGTCTTCCACCTCAAGGCGCCGCAGCCCGCGCTGCTCGGCCTGCTCGCCTCGGGCTTCACGCCGGTCTATCCCTGCCATGTCCCGCCGGCCGAGATGCGCCGCGCGCCGGTCGGCACGGGGCCGTTCAAGTTCGCCGAGTACAAGGCGAACCAGAGCATCAAGGTGGTCCGCAATCCGAACTACTGGAAGCCGGGGCGGCCCTATCTCGACGGCATCGAGTACACCATCATCGCCAACCGCTCGACGGCGATGCTGTCGTTCGTCTCGGGCAAGTTCGACATGACCTTCCCGTTCGAGGTCACCGTGCCTCTGGTCGGCGACATCAAGGCGCAGATGCCGACGGCGATATGCGACATGTCGCCGATGAACGTCGCGGCCAACCTGCTGATGAATCCGGTGCCGCCGTTCGACAACCTCGAGATCCGCCGCGCCGTCGCCATGACGATCGACCGCAAGGCCTTCGTCGAGATCATGACCCAGGGCCAGGGCGACGCGGGCAGCGCGATGCAGCCGGGCCCCGAAGGCCGCTGGGGGCTGCCGACCGAGGTGCTGCGCGAGCTGCCGGGCTACGATCCCGACGTCGCCAAGAGTCGCGAGAAGGCGCGCGCCATCATGGCGGCGCACGGCTACGGGCCGACCAAGATGATCAAGCTCAAGCTGTCGACCCGCAATCTGCCGACCTACCGCGACGCCTCGGTGATCCTGATCAGCCAGCTCAAGGAGATCTATATCGACGCCGAGCTGCAGGTGGTCGAGACCGCGCTGTGGGTGCCCAAGCTGATCCGGCGCGACTACGCCTTCGGGCTGAGCCAGGTCGGCAACGGCGTCGACGATCCGGACCAGACCTACCCGGAGAACTATGCCTGCGGCTCGCGCACCTACATGGATTACTGCAACAAGGAGGTCGACTCGCTGATTGCCCGGCAGTCGGCCGAGCGCGACCCGGACAAGCGCAAGAAGATCGCCTGGGAGATCGACCGCAAGCTGACCGACGAGGCGGTGCGGCCGATGCTCTACTACATGCGCGGCGGCACCTGCTGGCGGCCCGAGGTCAAGAACCTGTCGATCATGGTCAACAGCATCTACAACGGCTGGCGCATGGAAGACGTATGGCTCGACAAGTGAGCAGCGGCTAAGGTTGGCGACATGAAAGCAGCCTACATCGAGAAATTCGGCGGACCGGAAGTCCTCAGGGTCGGCGACCTGCCCGACCCGTCACCCGCGGCGGGGCAGATCGTTGTCGACACCGTCGCCGCCAGCATCAACGCCGCGGACTGGAAGGTGCGCGCCGGCGAATACAAGCAGGCCAACTTTCCGCTGATCCTCGGCCGTGACTTCTCCGGCACGGTCAGCGCGCTCGGCGCCGGCGTCACCGACCTCAGGATCGGCGACGCGGTGTTCGGCGTGCTGGAGACCGGCCGCGACGGCACCTACTGCGAGAAGATCGCCATCGGCGGCGCCATCGTGGCGAAGAAACCGGCGGCGCTGAGCCACGTCGACGCCGCGGCGATCGCGCTGACCGGCCTCACGGCGGTGTGCGCGATCGAGGACTGCCTGAAGCTCAAGTCGGGCGAGACCATCCTGGTCCAGGGCGGTGCCGGCGGCGTGGCGAGCTTCGCCATCCAGCTTGCGAAGCATCTCGGCGCCCGGGTCATCACCACCGCCAGCGCGGCCAACGCCGCCTACCTGCGCGGGCTGGGCGCCGACGAGGTGATCGACTACAACGCGACCGACTTCACCAAGGCGGTGAAGAATGTCGACGCGGTGTTCGACACCGTGGGCGGCGACGTCGCCACGCGCTCCTTCGCGGTGCTCAGGCCCGGCGGACGCGCGGCCTTCATCGCCTCCGGCGGCCAGGCGCCCCAGCCCGAGCGCAGCGACGTGACCGCGTTGCGGCCGGCGGTGCCGCGCACCCGCAAGCTCATGGAGCGCGTCGCCGAGCTGCAGGGATCGGGCGCCGTGCGTGTGCCCGACGTGACGTTGTTCCCGCTCGCCGAGGCCGCGAAGGCGCTCGGCGTCAGCGAAGGCCGCCACTTCAAGGGCAAGCTGATCCTCAAGATGCGCTGAACCAGCAATCAGGAGTCCTCATGCCCCGCATGACCGGCGGCGACGCCATTGTCGATTCGCTGCTGCGGCACGGGATCGACACGATCTTCGGTCTGCCCGGCGTCCAGATGTACGGGCTGTTCGACGCCTTCGCGCGCAACGCCAACCGCCTGCAGGTGATCAACGCGCGGCACGAACAGACCACGGCCTACATGGCGCTGGGATACGCCCAGTCGACCGGCAAGCCGTCGGCCTACACGGTGGTGCCG
>VBAF01000394.1 GCA_005884705.1 Alphaproteobacteria bacterium | reverse complement strand
GCCCTCGGCATCGAGATCGCGATGGTGGCGACCCACCATCTGTTCCGGCTGTTCCTGATCCTGCTGACCAGCCCGCTGGTGTTCCGCCTCTGGCTCAAGCCCGCGTCGTGATCCCGCCGTCGACCACCAGCAGGTGGCCGTTGACGTAAGCCGCTTCGTCGGACGCCAGGAACAGGGCCGCATTGGCGGTGTCCCAGCCAGTGCCCATCTTGCCGGTCGGCGAGGCTTTGTTCCGGATGGCGATCATCTTGTCGTAGGCCTGGTTATGATCCTTCTCGTCCCTGGCGTACTGCTCGGCGAGGAAGTCGATCAGCGGCGTGTGCATCAGCCCAGGCAGGATGGCGTTGCAGCGGATGCCCTTGCTGGCGTACTGCGAGGCGATCGCCATGGTGAGCGCATTCACCGCGCCCTTGCTGGCATTGTAGGCAATATAGGTCACCCCGCGGGGCGCGCGGATCGAGGCGATCGAGCTGACATTGACGATTGCGCCCTTGCCCTGCCTCTCCATCACCGGCAGCACGTGCTTGGCGGTCAGGAAGAAGCTCTTCACGTTGACGTCGAACACGCGGTCCCATTCCTCCTCGCCGAGCTCGACCGGCCCGCCGGTCGAGCCGATGCCGACATTGTTGTCGAGCACGTCGATGCGGCGCCATTTGCCGAGGCAGGCGTCGACCATCGCCTTGACCCCGGCGTTCTTCGAGGAATCGGCCTCGAAGGCCATCGCCTCGCCGCCTTCCTTCTGGATCAGGCCTGCTGTCTCCTCGGCGGCGGCGCGCTTGAGGTCGACGCACATCACCTTGGCCCCCTCGCGCGCGAAGGTGATGGCGGTGCACTTGCCGTTGCCCCAGCCCGGCCCGCTCGAGCCCGCACCGACCACGATCGCCACCCGGTCCTTGAGCCTGCCCGCCATTGCCGTTCACTCCCTTTCGCGCGACTGTACCATCCCATGACAGAGCACCAAGACTTCATGCGCCAGGCCCTCACGCTCGGCGAGGCGGCCGACAAGGAGGGCGACATGGGCGTTGGCGCGGTGATCGTGCGTGACGGCAAGGTCATCGGCCGCGGCCGCAACCGCATGCACTCGCGGCGCGACCCGCTGATCCATGCCGAGACCGACGCCATCGCCGACGCCTGCAAGGCGCTCGACACCGACGACCTGTCCGGCAGCACGCTCTACACCACGATGGAGCCCTGCCCGATGTGCGCAGGCGCGATGATGAACGCCAAGATCGGCCATTGGGTGCTGGGCGGGCGGTTCAAGGCGGTCGGCCGCCGCTACGGTGACTATTCGGTCGAGACCTTCCTCAAGTTCGTCGACGCCAACATCGAGGTCACCACCGGCATCCTGCCCGATGAATGCCAGGCGCTGCGCAACCGCTACTACGCGCGCCGATAACGGCCGCACCTCGCCAACGAAACGACCGGGAGGATTCGCTTGCTCCGCCGCCACTTTGTCGCCGCCCTTGGCGTGTCCGCCGCCTTGCCTGCGTCCGCGCAGGAGTGGCCGGCGCGCCAGATCAAGGTCGTGATCCCCTATCCGCCCGGCGGGCCGACCGACATCTCGACCCGCATCGTCATGGAGAAGGTCGGCCGGTTGCTCGGCCAGCCGATCCTGTTCGACAACAAGGGCGGCGCTTCGGGCATGATCGGCGCGGAGTACGCCAAGAACCAGCCGGCCGACGGCTACACCTTCCTCGCCACGACGATCGCCATGATGGCGATCACGCGCCACCTCCAGCCGATCCCGTTCGATCCCGACAGGGATTTCCTCACGGTCGCGCGCATGTCGACCTCGTGGGGAGCGGTCGCGATCCATCCGTCGGTGCCGGCGCAGACCATGGCGGAGTTCATCGCCTACGCGAAGGCCAATCCCGGCAAGGTCAATTTCGGCTCGTCCGGCCTCGGCACCATCACGCAGCTCTATGGCGAGATGCTGAACCTCGAGGCCGGCATCAAGCTGGTGCATGTGCCCTACAAGGGCAGTGCGCAGGCGACGCAGGACCTGCTGGGCGGCCAGGTCCAGGTACAATTCGATTCGACCGTCCTGCCGCACATCCTGGCTGGCCGGCTGCGCGGGCTGGCGATCATCGCCGACACGCGCTGGCCGCATAAGCCCGACATGCCGACGCTGCGGGAGACCGGCTATGGCAAGCAGGGCGGCGAGAGCTGGTTCGGCATCCTGGCGCCGGCCGGCACGTCACCTGCGATCGTCGCCCGCATGACCAGGGCGATCGAGCAGGCGCTGCAGTCGCCCGACGTGCTCGACCGGCTCGACAAGGGCGGCGTCAAGCCGACCTATCTCGATCCGGCGGCGATGCGGGCGCAGATCGACACCGAAAGCAGGTACTTCGCCGACATCATCAAGCGCGGCAACGTGAAGACGCAGTGAGACTTAGCGCGCGAACCAGACCCGCGGCCTGAGGCAGGAGAGCGCCAGCGCGGCCAGCAGGCCGCCGCCGGCGACGGTGAAGGCGAACCGATAGCCGGCGAGGAAGCCGGCCGACGCCGCATGGGCGTGCAGGGCGCTGAGCACGGCGGCGCCGCTCACGATGCCGAGCGTGCGCGTCAGCAGCGACAGGGCGCCGGCGACGCCGCGATCGCGCCGCGCCAGGGTGCCGGTGACGATGTCGGTATAGGCGACGACGAACAGTCCGTAGGCGATGCCTTCGACCAGCAGCAGGACCGCGAGCAGCGCGATCGGCGTTCTCGCGTCCGTCCAGCCGAGTGCCACGATGCTCCCCCCCATCACCAGCAGGCCGGCGAAGGCCGTCGGCCGTCGCCCCCAGGCCGGCGCCAGGCGCCCGGCCAGCGGTGCGCCGATCGTGCCGCCGACGAAGGCAACTGCGATCATCGCGCCGATGCCGGCCGTGGAGAGGCCGAGGATGGTGCCGAGATAGTACGGCGTCAGCAGCAGGATGGTGAAACCGGCCAGGTTGGCCAACACGCTGATCACGTTGGGAATCGTGAAA
>VBAF01000393.1 GCA_005884705.1 Alphaproteobacteria bacterium | reverse complement strand
ATCAGCCCGTGGAACTTCCCGCTGTCGATCTTCACCGGCCAGATCGCCGGCGCGCTGGCCGCCGGCAACGGCGTGGTCGCCAAGCCGGCCGAGGAGACGCCGAAGATCGCGGCGCAGGCGGTGGCGCTGTTCCGCGACGCCGGACTACCGTCCGACGTGCTGCAGCTCGTGATCGGCGACGGCGCGGTCGGCGCCCGGCTGGTCGCCAACCCGGCGATCGCCGGCGTGGTCTTCACCGGCTCGACCGAGGCGGCGCAATCGATCAATCGCACGCTCGCCAAGCGGCCGGTCGTGCCGTTCATCGCCGAGACCGGCGGGCAGAACGTCATGGTGGTCGATTCCTCGGCGCTGCCCGAGCAGCTCGTCAACGATGCGCTGACCTCGGCGTTCGATTCGGCGGGGCAGCGCTGCTCGGCGTTGCGCGTGCTCTGCCTGCAGGAGGATATCGCCGCGCATGTCCTGCCGATGCTCAAGCAGGCGATGCGCGAGCTTACCGTGTCGGCCCGGTGATCACGGAGGAGGCGCAGAAGCGGCTGCTCGACCACATCGCGGCGATGCGTTCCAAGGGTCGAACGGTGACGCAAGGCCTGGTTCCGCCGGGCCTATTCGTGCCGCCGACGCTGATCGAGATCGGCTCGATCGCCGAGCTGCCCGGCGAGGTGTTCGGGCCGGTGATGCATGTGCTCAGCTATCCGCGCGACGGGCTGGAGCGCGTGCTGCGCGAAGCCAATGCCACCGGCTTCGGCCTGACCTTCGGCGTGCACAGCCGCATCGATGAGACGATCGATCGCGCGACCACGCTCAGCCGGGCAGGCAACCAGTACGTCAACCGCACCGTGATCGGCGCGGTGGTCGGCGTGCAGCCATTCGGCGGTCACGGCTTGTCGGGGACCGGCCCGAAGGCCGGCGGGCCGCTCTATATGCGGCGGCTGTTGTCAGCGTGTCCGCCACTTCATCCAGAAATCGTCCTTCGGGACGAATTGCGGGGGCCGGTCGGCGAGCGCAACTCGTATTGGCTGCGGCCCAAAGGGACGATCCTGTGTATCGCCAGCAACCCCGCCGACCTCAGCTTGCAGCTCCAGGCTGTGAGCGCGACCGGCAATGTCGCGACACAGGACGTAGACAACCCCGTCATCGCGGCGGCCCTGTTTGCCGGAAGCCGGGACGAGCTGATGCCGCTGAGCTGCCTTCTGGCCGAGCGCGACGGGCCGATCGTGCCTCTGCACCTGGCGCCTTATCGGCCGGAAGCCCTGCTCGACGAAGTCTCGCTCAGCGTCAACACGGCGGCGGCCGGCGGCAATGCCAGCCTGATGACGATTGGCTAGATTGGGGGCGGCTGCCTAGAACGGCCCGAAGGGTCCGGGTTTGGTCTTTTCCATGATGCACAGCATGCGGCGGGCCGTCTCGAACTTCAGGCGCTCGGCCTCGCACTGCTCGTAGGTGAAGGGCCCGGAGAAGATCTCCGGCCCGTTGACCAGCAGCAGGCGCGGCCGCTCGAGGTACCAACCGGGAGCGGTGTAAGCGACCGACGGACTCTGGTTGGCGCAGCCGCCCAAGGCCAAGACGAGGCCAAGACCCGCCAGAACCGACCGTTTCACCATTAAAGACCCCCTGCGCGACGCTGCGGCGGAGGCAGCCTACAAGGCCTCCTGCGGTGCAACAATCGCTTTTGCCCCGCCGCGGCAGGCGGGCTAATAAGACCCATACCGAAGCTCGTTTGGGGGGAGCTGTCCGGCAGCGGGCAGCCTGTGAATTTGACCGATTTGCCGCCGAAACAGGGACTTTACGACCCCCGCAACGAACACGATTCCTGCGGTGTCGGCTTCGTTGTCAACATCAAGGGCCGCAAGTCGCACGACATCATCCACCAGGGCCTGCGCATCCTGGTGAATCTCGACCATCGCGGCGCGGTCGGCGCCGATCCTCTGGTCGGCGACGGCGCGGGCTGCATGATCCAGACGCCCGACGCCCTGCTGCGCGACTGGGCGCGCCACCAAGGCGTCGACCTGCCCGAGCCCGGCCATTACGCCGTCGCCATGTGCTTCCTGCCGCAGAACGAGAAGGCGCGCGCCTTCGCGGTCAAGCGACTCGAGCATTTCATCAAGGTCGAGGGCCAGAAGCTGGTCGGCTGGCGCGACGTGCCGACCGACACGACGGGCCTCGGCGCCGCGGTGATCGAGCGCATGCCGGTGATCAAGATGGCGATCGTCGGCCGCAGCGCCAAGCTCGCCGACCAGGACGCCTTCGAGCGCAAGATCCTCGCGATCCGCAAGCAGACCCAGAACCCGCTGGTCGATCTCGAGAAGAAGCACAAGCTGCCCGGCCTGTCGCAGCTCTACATGCCGTCCTTCTCGACGCGCACGGTGGTCTACAAGGGACTGCTGCTCGCGCCCCAGGTCGAGAGCTTCTACAAGGACCTGCAGAATCCGCTGACCCAGTCGGCGCTCTGCCTGGTGCACCAGCGCTTCTCGACCAACACCTTCCCGTCGTGGAAGCTGGCCCATCCCTACCGCTTCATCGCCCACAACGGCGAGATCAACACGGTGCGCGGCAACGTCAACTGGATGTATGCCCGCCGGCGCACGATGGAGTCCGACCTGATCGGCGCCGATCTCGACAAGATGTGGCCGATCATTCCGCACGGCCAGTCCGACACGGCTTGCGTCGACAACGCGCTCGAGCTCTTGCTGGCCGGCGGCTACTCGCTCAGCCACGCCATGATGATGCTGATTCCCGAGGCGTGGGCCGGCAATCCGCTGATGGATGCCAAGCGCAAGGCCTTCTACGAGTATCACGCCGCCCTGATGGAGCCATGGGACGGCCCGGCCTCGATCGCCTTTACCGACGGCCGCCAGATCGGCGCCACGCTCGACCGCAACGGGCTCCGGCCGGCGCGCTTCCTGGTGACCAGCGACGACATGGTGGTGATGGCCTCGGAAGCGGGCGTCCTGCCGATCCCCGAAGAGAAGATCGTGCGCAAGTGGCGCCTGCAGCCCGGCAAGATGCTGCTGATCGACCTCGAGCAGGGCCGCATCGTCGAGGACGAGGAGCTGAAGCGCACCCTCGCCGAGGCCGAGCCCTACGAGGAGTGGCTGCGCGAGACGCAGTACAAGCTCGAGGAGCTGTCGGAGATGCCGGATGCGCCGACGCCGGCACCGTCGAACGATCCCTCGACCTTGCTCGATCGTCAGCAGGCCTTCGGCTACACCCAGGAGGACATCCAGTTCTTCCTCGAGCCGATGAGCAGCGAGGCCGACGATCCGGTCGGCTCGATGGGCACCGACACGCCGATCGCCGTGCTCTCGCAGAAGCCCAAGCTGCTCTACAACTACTTCAAGCAGAACTTCGCCCAGGTCACCAACCCGCCGATCGACCCGATCCGCGAGGAGCTGGTGATGTCGCTGGTGTCGATGATCGGCCCGCGCCCCAACCTGCTCGGCCAGCATGCCGGCACCCACAAGCGCCTCGAGGTGACCCAGCCGGTGCTGACCAACGCCGAGCTGGAGAAGATCCGTTCGATCGAGGAATTGCTCGACGGCGCCTTCCGCACCGCCACCATCGACTGCACCTGGCCCGCTTCGGAAGGCGCGGCAGGGCTGGAGAAGGCGCTCGACCGCGTCTGTGTCGAGGCGACGGACTGCGTGCTGGCCGACCGCAACATTCTCATTCTCTCCGATCGCGCCGTGTCGGCCGACCGCATCCCGATCCCGGCACTGCTGGCGACGGCGGCGGTGCATCATCACCTGATCCGCC
>VBAF01000392.1 GCA_005884705.1 Alphaproteobacteria bacterium | reverse complement strand
CCTCGCTATTGGCGTCGTGCCGGGACTCGTAGCCACAACCGCCACGGATCTCGGCAATGCTGCTGCGGCGGTTCGCCAGTCGCAGCAGCTGGACGAGGACAGTCCCTTTTGGTCGAGTGTGCGGGAGCAGAAGATCACAGGCCTTGTGCTGGCCCCGGCTGGCCTTGCGTTCAGGGCACTACGGTATGGGCATCTGCCGATCGCACTCGACGCGGCCGCAATCAATTTCGTCAACTACCTGCCGCGAACCGCCACGACATTGGGCAGGATCATTGAACGCGGCTATGGCATATCGTTTTTCGATCCCCCGGCCAGCATGAGACTGTTCGTGGGCTCACTGCCGAGGACGGCTGGCCAACGATATTGGGCGTGTCTCTCTCCCGAGCACTGGAAGCAGATCGCACAGGAGCTGGGTATCGTAGCTCTTCTGGTGCCTGCCGATTGGGCCGTGCGATTGCCACCGCTCGTGCGCGACAGCAACTACGCCCTCTATGCGATGCCGCGTGAGATGTCGCCGCCGCGGCCGGCCGGGGCCGCCGAATCGTCCTGCGGTCTGGAGCGCGAATAGCTGGCGGCGGGATGGCGCTGGATGGCGCTGGGGCTCGCGGCTCGGTTAAGATCGAACGCAATGGAGCGCAGCGACAAAGTCCTGTTGGCAACGTTTCTGCTTGCCGCGACGCTTGGCACCTGGACCCGGTGCCTTCTCGTCAACGATGGCGCGGTCTACATCACGGCGGCCTGGATTGGAAACACCTGGCCGCTCTTCTTCGACCAGAACGTCGGCCGGACCGTCTCCACCTTGATGCAGTTTGGGCTGGCGTGGGCCTTGAGACCTGCCTTCGGCGGTGCGTCCGATGCCTTCGTCGTCGCCGCGCATGTCTTCTACTTCGCCGGACCGCTCGTCCTGTGGCTGATCCTGCGCGCCGTCGAGCCGCAGCGCGTCTATTCGCAGCTCTATCTTGCGGTCACGGTGATGATGATCTTCTTCACCTCGGAGATGATCGTCGGCATGGGCGTGTGGCTGATCTGGCTCGCGTTCCTGGCCTCGCCACGGTCCGGCACCGCCAAGATCGTGGCCAGCGCGGCGGCCGCGCCGGTGCTTGCCTTCACCCATCCGGCGATCGCCCTGCTCAGCCTGCTGTTCGCCTTGATCGGTGGCGTGCTCATGCTGAGGCGGGCCTTCCCGCGGCCGCTCGCGATCGCGGCCGGCGCCATGGGCATCGTTCTGGTCGCCGCCTATCTCATGCTCTCGGCGGTTTTCTCGCCCAGCAATCCGACCGTCGCCCTGCAGCAGGGCCTCAACAAGTACGACTACGTCGACCTCGCGTGGATGCTGGTCACGTTGTGGCTGTTTCCCATGCTCGCCGCGGCTTGGCTGCTGCTGCTGGCGCCGGGCGTGGCGGCGTCGACACGCTGGCATCCCTCGCACGTGGCGATCGTGGCGATCGGTTGCATCGGCATCGGCCTCGCCGCGGGCGGTACCGGATTGCTGACCTACCTCTTCGCGCGGCACACCGCGTCGCACGTCCTTGCGGTTGCGCTTGCCCTGGCGCTCGTTGCGCCCGGCGTCTGGCTGGTCGAGGCGCGGCGCCCGCTGCTCTTCTACAGCGCGATCGCGGCCGTGGCGGCGCTGTCCTACAACGTCGATCTCTTCCTGTTTGGCCGCTTCGTCGGCAACCATCTGCAGCCCGGTCTCGTCGATGTCGATGATCCGCGCTCGGCGTGGCCACGGCCGTTGAGCGGCCCCTACGGCATCCGGGGCACCGTCAAATGGGCCGCGGGGCCGGACTACCAGCGCGACGTCGTCGTTCCGATGTACGACTGGTATCGCGTCACTCTCGCCTTCTACAGCTACTTCCGGTCGGATCGAACGAGCGTGCTGTTCCATCATCTCGGCCAGCGCGGCGACTGGATACCGTTCGAGTGCAGCCCGCTGGACCGTGCGCGCAGCATGCCGCACGACGAGCGGGACCGGATGTTCCTCGCCTTCCTTTCCGACCACTATTGTGTGCGCTGAAGGCGACCTCGAGCCGCGAGGGCCTACTCGGCCGCCTGCTTCTGCGCGACGCCGTCGGGCGTGAGACTGTAGGTGGTGAAGCGCTTGTTGAGCGCCGGCATCGGGCAGGCCTCGAGATGGCCTTCGCCCGGCCGCATCAGGATCATCGCCGCGGTCGCGACCAGGGCGCCGCGGTTGTTGGGCCGCGGCGGCCGGCAGACCGACCAGGGCGAGGTGTAGTCGTCGAAGAAGGCCTGGCGGAAATCCTCGAGCGTGAGCCGGCCACGCCCTCCATCCAATTTGCGCGTGAGCTGCTCGCGCACCCGCTTGTCGCGGTAGATCGAGCAGGGCGTCTCGGCCAGGCCGGTGTCCTTCACCTTGGCGCGCGCCGCCTCGGCGATCCAATGGTTGGCATGGACGTAGACGCCGCGCTCGGGCGCCAGCCAGAACGTCTCGTCGGGCGCGCACTCGAAGCCGAACGCCTCGCCGCCGCCGCCATCGATTCTGGCGTGGCTCACCGCCATGTGGTTGGAGCCTAGCTTGGGCGTCGCGAAGATGGTGCGCACGGCTTGGGCGAGATAGGCGCTCTCCAGCACCTTGCGGCGGATGAAGGGCAGCGGCACGCCGGTGCCGCGCTGATAGTCGCGATCGCATTCCAGCGCATTGGCGGTGAGGCCAATGCCCGCCGAGTTCAGGCCCGAGCGGGCGAGCCCGCCGGCTTCGGTGAAGGTGAGGATGTCCGGCCCGTCGTCGCGGCGGATGCGCAGCACGACGCCGGTCTCGGCGCACTCGGCGCGCCAGTCCCAGTTCTGGCCAGCCATGCAGCAGGGTGCCGTCGGCGCTCGCCTCGGGCAGCGCCAGCGCGGCGGTGCAGCCGTCGGGGACGTCGCTCTGGCCATGCTGCTTGCGGGCGGCCGCCACCATCTCGGTGCGGGCGTTCATCAGCATGATGCCGGCGAAGGCATGCCCTGAGCCCTCGGCGATGCCGCGCATCTCCTCGACATAGGCCGGGTCGAACGTCTCGACGATCGGCACCATGGCATTGGCCCGCCGCTCGAGCTCTTTCCAGTCGACGCCGTTCTTCAGCAGCGCTTCCGAATACATCGCGATGCCGCGCTTGATGCGGTCGGGCACCGCCTGGCCGTGCTGGCGGCCACGTTCACGCGCGCTGCCGCTGAGCTCGACCAGCGGAAACGGTGAATAGTCCATCATGCGCTCCCCAACAAAGCCTGACGAAACCGATCCTTCAGATGCGCGCCGTCCTGCGGCGGCATGACGAACTCGAGCTTCTCGACCATCACCTTCACGAGGCGGAAGACCGGGCCCTTCTTGCTGCGCAGGTCCTTGACGAGCGAGGCGATGGCGGCCTGGTCCCGCACCATGGCGCTGTCGGCAATGCCGCAGCCCTTGGCGATCATCGCCAGATCGGCGCCGGCGCCCGAATCGGTCGGCCCGTTGTTGCGCGGGCTGGTATGGGTCGCCTGGTTGCCGGTTTCGCCGAACTTCTCGTTGTCGAGCACGCAGATCGCGAGATTGTCGGGCTGCTGGGCGGCCACCGTAGCGAGCGAGCCGAGGCTCATCAGCATGTCGCCGTCGCCGGTGATCACCAGCACGCGCTTGGTCGGCTGGGCGAGGGCGAGGCCCAGGCCCATGCCGACCGGCGCGCCCATGGCGCCCCACAGCGGCATGTTGAGCGGCCGGTCGCCGGCGTTGGTGATGTCCCAGTTCGGCGAGCCGAGCCCCGCGATCACCAGGAGGTTGTCGTCGGCGCCGGCCAGGATCTGCTTGACCAGCGGGCGGCGCTGCAGGGTTGCAGTCATGCTTTCTTCTTTCCGAAATCCTTGATGCCGATCAGCTTCTGGCGCAGCAGGACCGCCACCGCCTGGCCGCCGTTGAAGGCCGCGCGCGCGGCGGCATCGACCGTCGCCTTCACCTCCTCGGCCTTGTCGACCGAATAGAGCAGCACGCCCATCGCCTCGAGCACCTTGGGCGTGCCCTGGCCCATCGGGTACTGCCAGGAATTGAACTCGCCATACTCGCCGCGCATGGTGATCAGGGTCAGGAACGGAAAGCGCAGCGTCTTGGTGAGCCCCATCAGGTTGATGGTGTTGCCGACGCCCGAGCTCTGCATCAGCAGCGCCGAGCGCTGGCCGCCGAGCCAGGCGCCGGCCGCGATCGCGATGCCTTCCTCTTCCGTGGTCAGCGCCAGGGTGCGGATCGAATTGGATGTCTGGCAGGCCTCAATCAGCCGCGAATGGCCGGCATCCGGCACGTGATAGACCTGCCTGATGTCGTGGTCCTGGAAGACCGCGAAAATATCGTCACGCCAATCGCTCATTGCCGTCCCATCGCTCAGTTTGCCCGCGTGCCCTCAATCTGCCACGGGCCGGGGTTCAACACGACCCTGCCCGGCGCAAAGCCGAGCCGCGTGCGCTCGCCGGCCTCGAGCTGGAATTCGCTGGCTGATACGGGTTTGAGCACGGCTGGCTTGCCTTTCTCGAAGTCGAGCACCGACCAGTCCCCGATCGCCTCGACCACCAGTTCGTCTTTCACCACGCGGACGGCAATCCGCGCACCGGGCGGTCGGATGGCCTCGCGAACGACGGCAACCTCCTTGTCCGCGAACTTGAGCCGGACGGACGTTCCGGCCG
>VBAF01000391.1 GCA_005884705.1 Alphaproteobacteria bacterium | reverse complement strand
ATCATCAAGCCGCAATACGCGGTCGAGCGGCTCTATCACCACATCAAGGACCGCGACCACTACATCACCACCGAGGTCGGCCAGCACCAGATGTGGGCGGCGCAGTTCCTGAAGTTCGAGAAGCCCAACCACTGGATGACCTCGGGCGGGCTCGGCACCATGGGCTACGGCCTGCCGGCCGCGATGGGCGTGCAGATCGCCCATCCCGACGCGCTGGTGATCGACGTGGCGGGCGAAGCCTCGATCATGATGAATATCCAGGAGCTCTCGACGGTGGCGCAGTATCGCCTGCCGGTGAAGATCTTCATCCTCAACAACCAGTACATGGGCATGGTGCGCCAGTGGCAGGAGCTGCTGCATGGCGGCCGCTATTCCGAGAGCTACATGGAATCGCTGCCCGACTTCGTGAAGCTTGCCGAGGCGTTCGGCGCGGTCGGCCTGCGCTGCCATGACCCAGCCAAGCTCGACGACACGATCAAGGAGATGATCGACGTCAAGAAGCCGGTCGTCGTCGACGTGGCGGTCGACAAGGCCGAGAACTGCTTCCCGATGATCCCGTCGGGTGCCGCGCATTACGACATGCTGCTCGGCCCCGAGGATCGCGCCGCCCGGCCGGTGTCCGAAGAAGGCATGGTGCTGGTGTGAGCGCGACCGTTGCGGCGTCGAGCCACACCATCTCCGTCCTGGTCGACAACGAGCCCGGCATCCTGGCGCGCGTAGTCGGCCTGTTCTCCGGCCGCGGCTACAACATCGAGAGTCTGACGGTCGCCGAGACCAACCGCGCCGAGAACCTGTCGCGCATCACCATCGTGACCGCCGGCACGCCGATGGTGATCGAGCAGATCAAGGCGCAGCTCGACCGGCTGGTGCCGGTGCACAAGGTGCACGACCTCACGCTCGAGGGCCCGCACATCGAGCGTGAGCTGGCGCTGGTCAAGGTCAAGGGCACCGGCGAGAAGCGGGTCGAGGCGCTGCGGCTCGCCGACGTGTTCCGCGCCAAGGTGATCGACGCCAAGACCGACTCGTTCGTGTTCGAGGTCACCGGCACCTCGGACAAGGTACAGACCTTCGTCAGCCTGATGGAATCGCTCGGCCTGGTCGATATCGGCCGCACCGGCATCGTCGCCATGACCCGGGGCGGCGAGGCGCTCTAGGTGGACGCCATCGTTGCCCTGCTGGGGCTCGCCCTCGTCCATCTGCTGGCCGTCGCGAGTCCCGGACCTTCCACCGTGCTGGTGGTGCAGACCGCGGCGGTCTCCCGGCGCGGCGGGCTGATCGCCTGATCGCCGCCTTCGCCATGATGCTGGGTGCGGTCGCCTGGGCGGCAGCGGCGCTCTACGGCCTCCAGGCGCTGTTCGCGCATTTCGCCTGGCTCTATCTGGTGTTCCGCATCGCCGGCGGCCTGTTCCTGATCTGGCTCGCGGTGATGATCTGGCGCCATGCGCGCGATCCGCTGCCGGAGATTGCCGCGCCGGCGGCCGGCGGCGACGGGCGGATCTTCGTCCGCGCGCTGCTGCTGCAGCTCAGCAACCCCAAGATCATGGTGTTCTTCGGCAGCATCTTCCTGTCGATCCTGCCGCAGGACCTGCCGGGCTGGATGCAGGCTGCGGTGCTGGCGCTGGTCGCCTTCGACGAATTCACCTGGTTCGCGCTGCTCGCCCTGATGTTCTCCGGCAACACGGCACGGGCCTTTTACCGCCGGGCAAAATTCTGGCTCGACCGGATCATGGGCGGCGCGCTGGCGCTTCTTGGCTTGCGCCTCGCCCTGTCGACCCGCTAGACAGCGCGCCATTCGAGAGGGAGCAGGGAAAATGCGTGTCTATTACGATCGCGATGCCGACGTGAACCTGATCAAGGGCAAGAAGGTCCTGGTCGTCGGCTACGGCAGCCAGGGCCATGCCCATGCCATGAATCTGCGCGATTCGGGCGTGAAGGACGTGCGCATCGCGCTCAAGCCCGGCTCGGCCACGATCAAGAAGGCCGAGGGCGCGGGCTTCACGGTGATGAGCCCGGCCGACGGCGCCAAGTGGGCCGACATCATCATGGTGCTGGCGCCCGACGAGCTGCAGAGCGACATCTACAACAACGATCTCGCCGCCAACATGAAGCGGGGCGCGGCGCTGGCCTTCGCGCACGGGCTGAACGTGCACTTCAACCTGATCAGCCCGCGCTCCGACATCGACGTCTTCATGATCGCGCCCAAGGGCCCCGGCCACACCGTGCGCTCGGAGTATGTGCGCGGCGGCGGCGTGCCGTGCCTCGTCGCGGTGGCGCAGAATTCCTCGGGCAACGCCCTCGAGATCGGCCTCAGCTACTCCTCGGCGATCGGCGGCGGCCGCGCCGGCACCATCGAGACCACCTTCAAGGAAGAGTGCGAGACCGACCTGTTCGGCGAGCAGGTCGTGCTGTGCGGCGGCCTGGTCGAGCTGATCAAGGCGGGCTACGAGACGCTGGTCGAGGCGGGCTACGCGCCGGAGATGGCCTACTTCGAATGCCTGCACGAGGTGAAGCTGATCGTCGACCTGATCTACGAGGGCGGCATCGCCAACATGAACTACTCGATCTCCAACACCGCGGAGTACGGCGAGTACCGCTCGGGCCCGCGCATCGTCACCGACGAGACCAAGGCCGAGATGAAGCGCGTGCTGGCCGACATCCAGTCCGGCCGCTTCGCGCGCGACTGGATGCTCGAGAACAAGGTCAACCAGGCCTCGTTCAAGGCGATGCGCAAGAAGATGTCGGAGCACCCGATCGAGGAGATCGGCGCCAAGCTGCGCGCCATGATGCCGTGGATCCAGGAAAAGGCGCTGGTCGACAAGACGCGCAACTAAGCGCGTTCATACGCGCGCAGTTGCGCGTCGGCGGGCGGCAGCGCTTGTAATCAAGCGCGAGAGCCCGCGCAGAGCCGAAAGAATCGAGGCGGCGTAACCCGGCGCCTCTTTTTCTTGTCTATTCTGCACCATGCGGGAGGGCGCTTTCGGACCTCCGGTCCGAAACGCCGACTCGCGCCTATGAAGGCGCTGCCGCCCGCCAGCGCATATGAATGCGCTCTAAAGTATGTACCCGCCGCCGGCGGCGTCGAGCATGGCCCCCGTGATGAACGAGGCCTCGGCTGAGAGCAGCCACAGGATCGCCTCGGCGATCTCGTGCGTCTCGCCGACCCGGCGCATCGGGATCGAGGCTTCGATGCGATTGCGGAAGGCCTCTTCCTGCAGCCGCTTCTCCGTCATCTCGCTCATCACCATGCCGGGCCGGATCGAGTTGACCCGGATGGCCTCGGCCGCGACCTCGCGGGCGAAGGCCTTGGTGAAGGAATCGACCGCGCCCTTGGTCGCGGCATAGGCCGAGGAGCCCGGCCGGCCGCCCAAAGTCGCCGCCATCGACGAGACATTGACGATGGCACCGCCCGCCCCGCCGTTCCTGGCCGACATGCGCTTGGCCGCCTCTCGGCAGCACAGCATCAGGCCGACGACGTTGACGGCGAACAGGTTGGCCAGCACCGCGCCATCGTAGGCCTCGACCCGCATCTGGCGGCTGATGCCGGCACTGTTGACCAGGTGGGTGACCGGGCCGAACAGCCGCTCGGTCTCGTCGAACAGCCGCACGATGTCGGTCTCGCTGGCGATGTCGCCGGGCAGCGCGACCGCCTCGCCGTCCTGGGCGGCGATGTCGGCGGCCACGCCCATCGCCTGCGCGTCGCGCGTGCGGTAGTTGATCGCGACCTTGTAGCCGCGCTTGGCGGCGCGCCGCGCCGTCTCCGCGCCGATGCCGCTGGCACCGCCGGTGATCAGAAGTACGCCGGTCATCCCTTGATCGCTCCCCCGGTCAATCCGCTGACCAGATAACGCCGCACCACGAAGGAGAACACAAGCACCGGCAGCATGATCATGGTGCCGCCGGCGGCGATGCGGCCCCATTCCCAGCCTTCGTAGTTCATGAAGTTCACGACGGCGACCGGCGCGGTCATCGCCTCGGTGCGGGTCAGGATCAGGGCGAAGAAGAAGTCGTTCCAGGCGAACAGGAAGCAGAGGATGGCGGTCGCCGCGAGCCCCGGTCCGGAAAGCGGCAAGATGATCCTGTGGAATCCCTGCCACATCGTGGCGCCGTCGATCCACGCGGCCTCCTCGAGCGAGCGCGGCAGCTGGTCGTAGAACGGCCGCATCATCCAGATCACCAGCGACAGGTTGAAGGTCAGGTAGATCAGGACCAGGCCGGTCAGCGTGTCGAGCAGCTCGAGATGCCGGTAGACCAGGAAGTAGGGGATGGTGAAGGCAATCGGCGGCGCCATGCGGCTGGCCAGGATCCACAGCGTGACGGCGCCGCCGCCGCGCGTGCGCCAGCGCGACAGCGCATAGGCCGCCGGCACGCCGATCACCAGCGACACGACGGTCGAAACGACACCCACGATCAGGCTGTTGGCGAAGGAGCCGCGAAACTCGCTGGTCCACAGCGCGGCGTAGTTGGCGAGCGTTGCCGGGAAGAAGAGGCGCGGCGGCCAGCGGAAGATCTCGGCATTGGTCTTGAACGACATGACCATCAGCCACAGGAACGGCAGCAGGGCCAGGATCGCCAGCACGATTGCCAAGGCCTGCATCAGGAGGCGGTTGGCCTTCCTATTCGACATGGCCGCCCCAGCCGACGACCCGGACGATGATCCAGCTCAGCACCAGGGTCGCCGCGAGCA
>VBAF01000390.1 GCA_005884705.1 Alphaproteobacteria bacterium | reverse complement strand
GGCCGTGAGCTCGGCCCAGGCCTTGCCGTTGTAGCGCGACTTGAACTTGGCGAGTTCGCCCTTCTCCTTGACCCGGCCGGCGACGTAGACGCGGTAGTGCGTGTCGTCGATCGGCACCGTCCAGCCGATCGATTCGACCATGCCGTATTGCGCCACGCGCGGGTTGGGCACGACGCGCAAGGTCGGCAGCACCGCTTCGGTGACTCGCCTGAAGGTCTTGCCGTCCGGCCCCGGCCGCAGCGAGGTCGCCTTCACGCCCATCGGCCCGTACTCGAACTTGACCTTCGGGAAGGCCGCCATCTGCTCGACGAACTGTGCCCCGCTGAACGAGCCGTGCAGGATCGGCACGTGATAGGGATCGACGACGTTCTCGAAATGCTGCAGCCAGTTGCACGGCGCGATGACGATGCCGCCCGAGCCGAGGCTCGAATCGTCGGCTTCGACGAACTCGCCCGGCGCCATCACCTCGAGGCACTCGAAGCGCGGCAGCACTGGCTTCTTGTCCGGCGGACCGAGATAGGCGAATACCAGGCCGTAGCGCTCCTGAGCCGGATACCAGGGCTGGCGCACGCGCTGGCACTGCGCGCCGGTCGGATCGGGCTCCGCCGGCATCTCCAGGCAGTGGCCTTCGACGTCGAACAGCCAGCCGTGATAGCAGCAGCGGATGCCGCGCTCCTCGATCCGCCCGTAGTAGAGCGTCGTGCCGCGATGGCAGCAGCGCGGATAGACCAGGCCCGGGCGGCCTTGGCCGTCCCGGAACAGGATCAGTTCCTCGCCCAGGATCTTGACCGGCCGCGGCGTCGCGCCGGCGTCGCCGGCGAGCCCGACCGGGTGCCAATAGCGCCGCAACAGCTCGCCCATCGGCGTGCCGCGTCCCACCTCGGTGAGCCTCGCGTTGGAGGTCGGCGGCTTCAGGGCATAGGCCGAACCGATGTCGCTCGCGCTCATCACTCCACCTTGGCGCCGGATTGCTGGATCAGGTCGGCCCAGATCGGCGTCTCGCGCGCCAGCACCTTGGCGAGCTCGCCGGGCGTCGAGCCGACCGGCGTCTGGCCCTGCGCGATCAGCTTGTCGGCGACCGCGGGATCGCCGATCGCGACCCGCAGCTCCTGCTGCATGCGGTTGACGATTCCCGCCGGCGTGCCGGCCGGCGCGTAGGCGGCGACGAACAGGCTGAGGTCGAAACCGGGCACGAGCTGCTCGGCGAAGGTCGACAGTTCGGGCATCGCCGCCGAGCGCTTGCTGCCGGCCGCGGCGATCGCCTTGACCTTGCCGGCAGCGATCTGCGGCTTGGCGCTGACCGGGCTCGCCCAGCTGAGATCGAGCCCGCCGTTGGCGACGTCCTGCAGCGCCGGCACGTCGCCGCGATACGGCACGTGGCTGTAGGAGCCACCCAGCACCTTCTCCAGCATCAGGCCGTAGAGATGGCCGCTCGAGCCGATGCCCCAGCTGCCGTAGCTGGCGGGACGGCCGAGCCCCTTCACCCACGCCGCCATGCCCTTGAGGTCGTCGAACGGCGCGCCGGCCCTGACCGCGAGCAGGATGGTGCCGAGCGAAACCAGCGAGACCGGAACGAGGTCCTTGGCCGGATCGAATGGCAGCTTGGCGTAGAGCGACGGGTTGTTGGTATGCGTCGAGTTGGTGGTGATCAGGAAGGTGTAGCCGTCGGGCGGCGCCTTGGCGACGATGTCGGCCCCCAGGATGGTGTTGGCACCCGGCTTGGGATCGACAAGCACCTGCTGGCCCAGCCGCGACGTGAGCGCATCGGCGATCACCCGCACCATGGCATCGATCGCGCCGCCCGGATTGAACGGCACGACGATGCGGACCGGCTTGGTCGGCCAGGTCGTCTCGGCCCGGACGGCGAGCGGTGCAAGAAGGCTGGCGGCGAGGATCGCGCGGCGATGCATGGCAGGGACTTTACTCAGGGCCGCATTCCAGGTCGATCCGCACTGACAACGGCTGCCAACTCCCGTGGCAGCGGTTGGTTGCAGGCGGGCCAGCGTTTTGCACCATTCCTGCCATCCTGCCCGCATCCCCTCTCTCCCACGCGATTTCTTAAGAAAGCTGCCCGAAAAGGGGTGGGCCAATGCCCATGATGCAATTCTGGCGCGAGCCCTTATCCACAGGGTTTGGTCCTGCCCTAACGCGAAGTCGCTCTTGGTCGAATCGCGCTTGGCGGGAGTCCACGGAGTCCACAAGAGTCCACTCGGCTGTGGACCGGTTGGATGCCGATGGCACAAGGGTTTCAGGCCAGGAGTCCACGAGTCCACCGACACCCCCACCCCCTGAAAAAACACCTTCATTGGCGCCCGCCACTCCAGTGGCGCTCGGAAATCATGAGCGCCACTGGAGTGGCGCGGTCCGATGATCATCGTCATGCGCGCGACACTGCATGATCGCGCGCCAAACACCTATTATGGGCAATGGCCGGGCAAAAAAGCCGCTGTTTTCGGGTCTCGAATCGCCGGCCATTGCCCATAATGAGCTCGTTGCGAGCGCCAGATTCGTGACCTTTGCCGTTCCGGAGCGAGATTCCCCAGGCAATCGCTCGCCGCCGCGTTGGAAATTTGTGTGTCGACCAAAAGAAAAACCTGCGCGCCTGGCGAAGTGGCGCGCGTTCAGCGACGACCACGCCGCTCACCGCTTCTATCTAAAGCAACAGCGCTCTAAAACGTCATCTCGCCGGCGAAATGACAACGGCTGAAGTGACCGGGCGCCACCTCGCGCAAGGCCGGCGCCTCGGCCCGGCAGCGCGCGGTCGCATGGCGGCAGCGCGGATGGAAGTAGCAGCCGGAGGGTGGCGCGGCCGGGCTCGGCACCTCGCCGCTCAGAATGCCGTCGGCGGTGCGCACCCGCGGGTCGGCGACCGGCACGGCGCGCATCAGGGCGGCGGTATAGGGATGCTGCGGCTGCCGGAAGATTTCTGACGTCGGCGCCAGCTCGACCAGTTGTCCGACATACATCACGGCGATCCGGTCGGAGATGTGGCGCACCACCGAGAGATCGTGCGCGACGAACAGGAAGGTCAGCTTGAGCCGCTGCTGCAGCTCGAGCAGCAGGTTGAGCACCTGGGCCTGGATCGAGACGTCGAGCGCCGACACCGGCTCGTCGGCCACCACCAGCCGCGGGTTGGTGGCGAGCGCGCGGGCGATGCCGATGCGCTGGCGCTGGCCGCCGGAGAAGGCGTGCGGGAAGCGGTGCATGAACTCCGGGCGCAGGCCGACCAGGCGCAGCAGCTCGGCCACCCGGTCGGCGCGCTCGCGGCGGTTCTTCATGCCGTTGACCAGCAAGGGCTCGCTCATGCGCGGATTGAGCGAGCCGAACGGGTCCTGGAAGATCATCTGGATCTCGGCCCGGAGCGGCAGCAACTCGGCCGGCGGCAGGGTGGCGAGATCGACGGTGCGGCCATCGCGCGTGCGGTAGAGGATCTGCCCGCCGGTCGGATCGATGGCGCGCAGGATGCAGCGCGAGGCGGTGGTCTTGCCGCAGCCGCTCTCGCCGACCAGGCCGAGCGTCTCGCCCTCCTTGAGGATGAAGTCGACGCCGTCGACGGCGCGGACATGGCCGACCACCGTCTGGAAGAATCCGCGCGTGATCGGGAAGAATTTCTGCAGGCCGCGGACCTCGAGCAACGTGTCGCTCATGCCGGCTCCGCAATGTCGTGGTGCAGGAAGCAGCTGGCGAGCTGGTTGGCCGCGACCGATTGCAGGCTGGGCACGGCGGCCGAGCAGCGCGGCATGGCGTCGGGGCAGCGCGGATGGAACGGACAACCCGGCGGACGGTTGAAGGGATGCGGCAGGGTGCCGGCGATCACCGGCAGCGCGATCCGGGTCGCGCCATAGAGGCTGGGGATCGAGCGTAGCAGCGCCCGCGTGTAGGGATGCTTGGGGGCATGGAAGATGTCGTCGACCGGCCCCTCCTCCATGACCCGGCCGAGATACATGACCACGACGTAGCTCGCCATCTGGGCGATCACGCCGAGATCGTGGGTGATGAAGATGATGGCGGTGTCGTACTTGGCCTGCAGGTCGCGCAGCAGCGCCAGGACCTGCGCCTGGGTCGTGACGTCGATCGCCGTCGTCGGCTCGTCGGCGATCAGCAGGCTCGGCTTGCAGGAGAGCGCCATGGCGATCATGGCGCGCTGGCGCAGGCCGCCCGAGAGCTGCCAGGAATAGGCGTCGATCCGCTGCTCGGGCATCGAGATGCCGACGTCGCGGAACAGGCCGATCGTGATGGTGCGCGCCTGCGTCCGCGTCAGCTTGCGGCCGCCCTCCTGCCAGCGATGGCCGTGCAGCAGGATCGCCTCGACGATCTGGTCGCCGACGGTGTGGACCGGGCTGAAGGCGGCCATCGGCTCCTGCGGGATCAGGGCGATCTCGGCGCCGCGGATGTCGCGCATCTCGGCGCCGCGTGGAGCCAGGCGCGTGAGATCGGTCATCTCGGCGCTGTCGCGGCGGCGGAAGCGGATCTCGCCCGCGGTGATGCGGCCGGGCCTGTCGATCAGCTGCAGGATGGCGCGCATGGTGACACTCTTGCCGCAGCCGCTCTCGCCGACCACGCCCAGCACCTGGCCGGGCAGCAGGTCGAAGCTGGTGCCGTCGACCGCGCGCACCAGGCCTTCGTCCATCTGGAAGGACACCTTAAGGTCGCGCACGGAGAGCAGCGGATCGGTCATGGCGTCAATGGCTGTACGGGTCGGCGGCGTCGCGCAGCCCGTCGCCGACGAGGTTGAAGGCCAGCACCGAGACGATCACCACCAGGCCGGGGATGAGCAGCCACGGCGCCAGCGCCAGGGTCTGGATGTTCTGGGCCTCCTGCAGCAGCACACCCCAGCTGATCGCCGGTGGGCGAATGCCGAGACCGAGGAAGGAGAGCGAGGTTTCGTTGATGATCATCACCGGGATGGCGAGCGAGCTGGTCGCGATGATGTGGCTGACGAAGGTCGGCACCATATGGCGCAGGATGATGCGCATGCGCGAACAGCCGGCGAGCCGAGCCGCCAGCACGAAGTCTTCCTCGCGCAGCGCCAGGAAGCGGCCCCTCACCTCGCGGCCCAAGGTCGTCCAGCCGACCAGCGACAGGATCACCGTGATGGCGAAAAAAACCTGGATCGGCGTCCAGTCGCGCGGCAGCGCGGCCGACAGCGCGAGCCAGATCGGGATCGTCGGCACCGACTGCAGCAGCTCGATGACGCGCTGGATGACCTGGTCGGTCTTGCCGCCGACATAGCCGGAGATGCCGCCCAGCACGACGCCGAGAATCACGCTGAGGACCACCGCGACAAGCCCGACGGTCATCGAGGTCTGGGTGCCGTGCATGATGCGCGACCACTGGTCCCGGCCAAGGCGATCGGAGCCGAGCAGGAAGATGCGCTGGTTCGGGTCGGCCGGCACAACCAGATGGAGGTTGGTGCGGAACAGGCCGAGCACCCTCCATTCCGGGCCGGGTCCGAAGAAGCGGATGGGTACCCTCTTCTTCGGATCGGTCGTCCACTCCATGCGCAGGGTGGTCGGATGGCGCTTGCCGACGATTGCCGGCACCCCGGGCGACCACGTGCCGTCGTCGAAGAAGTGCACCGACTGCACGGGGATGAAAGCTTGGCGCGCGTCGGTGCGCTCGGGGTCCTGGGTCGAGAAGAAGCT
>VBAF01000389.1:8945-14467 GCA_005884705.1 Alphaproteobacteria bacterium | reverse complement strand
TAGCGCTGTGCCCTGCTTCACCGGACGCAGCGCGAACGAGCTCCGGATCTGGGCAATGCCGGGGATCTTGGTGAAGTCCATGACGAAGCGCTCGTAGGCTTCGAGGTCGGGCACCACGATGCGCAGCAGGTAGTCGCTGTCGCCGGTCATCAGGTAACATTCCATCACCTCCGGCCGCGCCGCCGCCGCGCGCTCGAAGGCCTGCAGCGACTTCTCGTTCTGGGTCGAAAGCGACACGCTCATGAAGACGTTGACCGACAGCCCGACCGTCTTGGCGTCCAGCAGACCCTTGATGACGCCCGCCTCCTCCAGTGCCTTGACTCGCCGCCAGCATGGCGAGGAGGAGAGTCCAACCTTGTCCGCCAGATCGGCGTTACTGAGACGCCCATCCTGCTGCAGCCGTTCGAGGATGCGCCGGTCGATGGCATCGAGGGTGATCATTGCGCAAATTTCCGCCAATGAGGGTAATTCTACCCTATACAGAGGAAAATCCGCGTCGAACGCAAGGATTTTCCCTCGTCCGGGGCGTATGGCTTTGGCCATGACCACCCTCGCCCCGGTCCAACGGCTGCGCCTACTGCGCGAACTGGAACGCAAGGTCCTGTGGCTCTCGGCCTGGACGATCCATCACGCCAACCATCTGCGGCCCAACCGCGACGGGCTCAAGGTAGGCGGCCACCAGGCCTCCTGCGCCTCGCTCGCCACGGTGATGACGGCGCTCTATTTCTCGGTGCTGAAGCCCGAGGATCGGGTGGCGGTGAAGCCGCACGCCTCGCCGGTCTTCCACGCCATCCAGTACCTGTTCGGCCATCAGACGCGCGACAAGCTGGAGCGTTTCCGCGGCCTGGGCGGCGCGCAGTCCTATCCGTCGCGCACCAAGGACGCCGACGACGTCGACTTCTCGACCGGCTCGGTCGGCCTCGGCGTCGCCATGACGCTGTTCGCCTCGATCGTGCAGGACTATGTGCGGCTGAAGCAGCTTGCGCCGGCCGACCGCCCCACCGGGCGCATGGTGGCGCTGGTCGGCGACGCCGAGCTCGACGAAGGCAACATCTTCGAGGCGCTGCTCGAGGGCTGGAAGCACGACGTGCGGAATCTCTGGTGGGTGATCGACTACAACCGCCAGAGCCTCGACGGCGTGGTCAACGACCGCCTGTTCGGCCGGATCGGCGAGATGTTCGAGCTGGTCGGCTGGCGCGTCGTCACCTTGAAGTACGGCAAGCTGCTGGAGACGGCGTTCGCGCAGCCCGACGGCTCACATCTGCGGCAGTGGATCGACGACTGCCCCAACTCGCTCTACTCGGCGCTGGTCTACAAGGGCGGCGCGGGCTGGCGCGAGGCGCTGACCCGCGACCTCAACCAGTATCCCGGCATCCGCCGCATCCTCGAGCAGCACGACGACACCAGCCTGCACCGGCTGATGACCAACCTCGCCGGCAACGACATGCAGGCCGTGCTCGATGCCTTCGAGGACGTGAATGACGACACACCGACCTGCTTCATCGCCTACACCATCAAGGGCCAGGGCCTACCCTTCGCCGGGCACAAGGACAATCACTCCGGCCTGATGACGCTCGACCAGATGGCGGGCTTCAAGCAGGGCATGGGGATCGCCGACGGCCAGGAATGGGACAAGTTCGCGGGCCTTTCGGTCCCGCCTGCCGAGCTCGAGGCCTTCCTCAAGGAGGCGCCGTTCAACGCCGAAGGTCGCCGCCGGACCGGGGCGCCGGCGGTCGCGATTCCGGCCGCGCTGGCCAAGCCCAACGACCGCAAGTCGAGCACCCAGGAAGGATTCGGCAAGATCCTGAACGCGATCGCAGCCGAAGACAGCGAACTCAGCCGCCGCATCGTCACGACGTCGCCCGACGTCTCGGTCTCGACCAACTTGGGCCCGTGGATCAACCGGCGCGGCCTGTTCGGCCATACCGAAGCCGAGGACGTGTTCCGCGAGCTCAAGGTCGTGTCGGCCCAGCTATGGCGCAAGACACCGCGCGGCCAGCACATCGAGCTCGGCATCGCCGAGAACAACCTGTTCATCCAGCTCGCCGCGCTCGGCCTCAGCCACGAGCTGTTCGGCACGCGCCTGCTGCCGATCGGCACGCTCTACGATCCGTTCATCGCCCGCGGCCTCGATGCGCTGAACTACGCCTGCTACCAGGATGCGCGCTTCATGCTGGTGGCCACGCCGGCCGGCGTGACGCTCGCGCCCGAAGGCGGCGCGCATCAGAGCGTCCATACGCCGCTGATCGGCATCGGCCAGCCCGGCCTGCTCTCCTACGAGCCGGCCTATGTCGACGAGCTCGCCGTGCTGATGCGGTTCGGCCTCGAACACATGCAGCAACCCAAGGGCTCGTCGATCTACCTGCGGCTCTCGACCCGCAGCCTAGCGCAGCCCGAGCGTGCGCTCACGGCCGCGCAGCAGGCCGACATCGTCGATGGCGGCTATTGGTACGCGGCTCCGGAGGACGGCGCCGACATCGCCATCGTCTGCATGGGCGCCGTCACGCCCGAGGCGATCGCGGCGCATCAAAGCGTGGCGCGCGACTTCGCGGGCGCCGGCCTGCTCGTCCTCACCTCGCCCGACCGCCTGCACGCCGACTGGCTGGCGGCGCAACGCAACCGCGGCCGCACCGCCGGCGCGGTCGATCGCGCAGCGGCGCCGATCGAGCGGCTACTCGGCACCCTGTCGCGCGACGCGCGGATCGTCACCGTGCTCGACGGCCATCCGCTGGCGCTGTCGTGGCTGGGCGGGGTGCGCGGCCAGAGGGTGGTGCCGCTCGGCATCGAAGGCTTCGGCCAGTCGGGCGACATCCCCCGCGCCTACAAGCTCGATGCCGCCGCCATCATCGACGCGGTCGCGCGCTCGATCTAGCGGCAGCGCGGCGTCGCCTCGCCGGCGAGGCTGCAGCCGAACTGGCGTTGGCCGGCGGCATCGTACATCTCGAGCTGCAGGGTCGACGACGTCAGCATGCCGAAGCCGAAGACGGAACCCCACAGCTGGGCCCGGCCGACGACGCGGCCGTTGTCGACGGTCGACTGCCACTTATCGCCCGTACGGCGCCAGTCGGTGAAGGTGAAGTCGATCACGGGCGGGGGCACTGTGCCCTTCGGAAAGGGATCGAGATTGGCACCGCCGTTGCCGACGATCACTTGGCTAAGTCCGCCGGGCGCGTCGAGCGCTTGGAAGGTGTGAAGGTGCCCCGCCAGCAGGATCGTCTGCCGGCCGGAGGCGCGCAGCGCCTCTTCGATCACGCGGACACCGCCGATGTCGGCGACGCCGCCCTTGTCGCACGACTTGGGGCACACGAAGTAGGGCGCGACATGGGTCGTCAGCAGGACCGGGCCGGCGGTTCCAGCGACCTTGGATGCCACCGTATCGGCGATCGACTTCCACTTCTGGTTCACCGGCACCACCGCATACTTGTCGTCGGCATGCGCCGAATCGACGTTGACCACCGTCAGGCCGGCGAGGCGCACGACGCTCGGGTCGTAGACCACCTCGCAGGCTTTGCGATCGTCGCCGAAGTAGTAGGTCCAGCCGTAGCCGCCGCGCATGCAGTCCTCGTGGTTGCCGCGCACGAACACCCAGGGCGCCTTGGCCATCAGCTTGCGCGCCGGCCCGAAGAATTCCGCCCGCCACGTCTCGGGGCGATCGCCATAGGGCGCCCGGACACAGTCCTCGTTCGAGCCCTTGCACGGCGCCTCGCGATAGTAATAGTCACCAAGGTGAAGGATCAGGGATGGCGACTGCCGGGCCACCGAGTCGGCAACTTGCGCAAACGGCCACGTCGCCGGATTGCCGCAGCCCTGGTCGAAGAAGCTGGTGATACGGCAGCCAGTGTCGCCCAGCACCGCGACGGTCCTGGGATCGCGCGTCACGTTCTGATCCAGGATCACGCTGGAACCGAAGGCGATGCGGACATGCAGGGCTGTGTCGAGCTTCAGCCGCTCTTCGCACATCGCGCCGTAGAGGCCGCTGCGGCCGTCCCGGCGCTCGCGCATCGTCGTCGTGACGCCGTCGACCGTGATCGACGGGCAGCCCGGTTGGCCCTCGAGCAGCACACGGGCGATCAGGTCGGGCTCGTCGCCCAGGCCGAACTGCGTCCAGGCCACCGGCGTCGACTCCGGTGGCAGCGCGGGCGACATGCATCCGGCCAGCAGAATTGCCGCGGCAACGAAAAATATCGATCTCATGGGCGTCCCCCGTATGGCCATCGTATCACGGCCGGCTTGACCTGCCGTGTTGCACGTCCGAATAACAGGACCATGAAAGTCGACGGCACGCCCTACCGCACCATCTGGCTCGGCAGCGACGGCACCACCGTCCAGGCGATCGACCAGACCCTGCTGCCGCACCGCTTCGTGATCCGCGATTTCCGCACGGTCGAGGATGCGGAAAAGGCGATCCGCACCATGATCGTGCGCGGCGCGCCGCTGATCGGCGCGGCCGCGGCCTATGGCATGGCGCTCGCTATGGCGGCCGATCCGTCCGACCCGAACCTGACGCGCGCTTACGACGCGCTGCTCGCCGCGCGCCCGACCGCGGTCAACCTGCGCTGGGCGCTCGACGATCTGCGCGCGCTGCTGGCGCCCATGCCACAGGCCAGGCGGCGCGAAGCGGCCTACCGGCGCGCCGCCGAGATCTGCGACGAGGATGCCGAGATCTGCCGGCGCATCGGCGAGAACGGCCTGGCAGAGATCAAGCGCCTGAAGCCACGCGGCGAGCGCATCAACGCGCTGACCCATTGCAACGCGGGCTGGCTCGCCACGGTCGACTGGGGCACCGCGCTGTCACCGATCTACCAAGCCCACAATGCCGGCATCCCGATCCATGTCTGGGTCGACGAGACGCGGCCGCGTAACCAGGGTGCCAGCCTGACCGCCTGGGAACTCGCCAAGCACGGCGTGCCGCACACCGTGATCGCCGACAATGCCGGCGGCCACCTGATGCAGCGCGGGCAGGTCGACTTCTGCATCGTCGGCACCGACCGCACGACGCGGCGCGGCGACGTCTGCAACAAGATCGGCACCTATCTGAAGGCGCTGGCGGCGCACGACAACGGCGTGCCGTTCTATGTCGGCCTGCCCTATCCCAGCATCGATTGGACGATCGAGGACGGAGCTTCCATCCCGATCGAGGAGCGCCACGCCCACGAGGTCTCGCGCCTCTCGGGCCGCACGGACAGGGGCGAGGTCGTCACCATCGACGTGTTGCCCGAGGGCAGCCCGGCCGCCAATCCCGCTTTCGACGTGACGCCGGCGCGCCTGGTGACGGCGCTGATCACCGAGCGCGGCGTTTGCGCGGCGAGCGAAGCGGGCCTGATCTCTCTCTATCCCGAGCGGGCAAAAGCCGCGTGAGTTGGGCGGCGTGACCCTCACGCCCACGGCCCGCGCGATCCTGGGCCTCGGCTTCACCCAGATTGTCGGCTGGGGCACCACCTACCTGATGCCTTCGGTGCTCGGCCGCGAGCTGCAGGACGCGCTCGGCCTCACGCCCGAGCTGGTGTTTGCCGGCATCACCG
>VBAF01000389.1:514-8924 GCA_005884705.1 Alphaproteobacteria bacterium | reverse complement strand
GGATCGTCGACCGCACCGGCGCGCGCCGCCTGATGGCGGCGGGCTCGGTGATCTATGCGCTGTCGCTGGTCGGCCTCGCCGCCGCTCAGGGGCCGGCGAGCTATCTCGCCTGCTGGGCGCTGATGGGCATTGCCTCGGCGCTGGCGCTCAGCACGCCCTCGAGCATCGCCATCGTGCAGGTCGCGGGACCCCGCGCGCGCCAGGCGATCGCGCTCCTCACCATCATCGGCGGGCTCGCCTCGACGGTGTTCTGGCCGCTGACCGGCGCGCTCGACGCCGCGCTCGGCTGGCGCCAGACGCTGCTGCTCTACGCCGCCGTCCATCTACTGGCCTGCGCGCCGATCCATTGGCTGATGCTGCCACGCCGGCCGCCAACGCATGCGACCCCAGCCGGCACCACGCCGAGCAGCGGCGGCGTGGCGCCTGAGGAGGCCCGCCGCGCCTTCCTGCTGCTGTCGATCAGCCTCGCCTTCGGCGCCTTCGTCTTCACCGGCGTGCAGCTCCAGATGATCGAGATGCTGCGCGAGCTCGGCCATTCGGCCCGAGCCAGGTCAGCATCCGTCTCTTCGAGCTGATGTTCGGCCATCGCTACTCGATCATGAAGTCGGCGGTGTTCGGCTCGCTCATGCTGCCGCTCGGGCTCGGCCTCGGCCTGCTCGCCGGCGATGTCTTCGTCGTCGCCCTCGTCGTCGTCGCGGCCTACGGCATGTCGAACGGGCTGAAGGCGGTGCAGCGCGCCACCCTGCCGCTCGCGCTGTTCGGCCGCGCCCAGTTCGGCGCCTATATGGGCCAGCTGGCTCTGCCGCAGGGCATCGTCGCCGCGGTCTCGCCGCCGATCATGGCGGCGGTGCTTAGCCGCTTCGGCACGGCCGGCGCGCTGTGGTTGAGCTTCGGCTTCGCGATGATTTCGCTGCTGGCCATGGCGCTGCTGGCGCGCCGCAGCCCGACGGTGCGCTGAAACAAAAAATACGAGAATGGATACGGCACAGATGCAATCGATACGGAATACCGCCCCGATTTCAGGTACTTAGCTTAAGGTTCGACGTGGTTCTTTCAGCGACGCTAAAAAATCTCCATCTCCGGGGCTAATCCATGACAGTGACGGTAGTCGTCATCGAAGACGAAGCTGCGACGCTCGAATTGATCGCCGGCTACCTCGCGCGCGGCGGCAATCGCGTTCAGGGCTGCACCAACCTGGCCGATGCGGAACGCGCCATCATCAACCTGCGCCCGGAGGTGATCATCTCCGACGTCGCCCTGCCGGACGGCAACGGCGCCGCCTTCTGCATGGAGAACGCCCGGCGCTTCCCGTTTGCCAAGTGGCTCCTGATGTCGGGCCGAACCGACATGCTGCGCCAGAGCCGAAGCCTGGTGAAGCAGCCCGACGCGCCGCCCTTCAGCGTGTTCGACAAACCGGTGTCGATGCGGGCGCTCGACGACTTCATCCGACTGGCGAGCCAGGTGAAGGCCGCCTAAGGCGGCGCCACCAAGATGCTCCGCGCATGCCTTCGCGTGTGGGCGATGGCGCTCGGCTTTGTGGTGCTGGCGCTGCCGGCCGCCGCCGCAGACATCCACTTCTTCTGCACCGACGCGCTGGCGCCCGCGATGCGCCAGCTCGTTCCCGCCTTCGAGAAGGCGAGCAGCCTGCCAAGTGGCTCCTGATGTCGGGCCGAACCGACATGCTGCGACAGAGCCGAAGCCTGGTGAAGCAGCCCGACGCGCCGCCCTTCAGCGTGTTCGACAAACCGGTGTCGATGCGCGCGCTCGACGACTTCATCCGCCTGGCGGGCCAGGTAAAGGCGGCCTAAAGCGACGCGGCCAACCAAGGCGGTGCGCGATCCGGCGCAACGCTCGCCGGTCGGAACCTACATGCTGGCGCTGTTCGACCGTCTGGGCCTGACCGGCATCGTCCAGCCGAAGCTGCTGCTCACGGCGCATCCTCCCTTCGAAGAGGTGACGAGCGGCCAGGCCGAGCTGGGCTTTTCCACCCTGGCCGAGATCGCTGCAAACCCGCAGGTGCGGCTGGTCGGGGCCCTGCCGGCCGAAATCCAGACCTACAATGTGATGACCGCGGCGGTGCCGGTCGGCAGCACGCACCGGACGGCCGCGGCCGAGTTGCTGCGCTTCCTCGGCACGGGGTCGTCGAGGTCCGTGCTGCGGGCCAACGGCATCGCGACGGATTGAAGGCCGCCTGGTCGCGGCGTCCCGCGGTCGCGCCAAGCGTCCCAAGCACCCTGGGACGCCTCGGATGTCGATTCTACAAGGGTTTCAGGCCATCGTCCCAGAATCCCAGCCCACCCCCCTCGTGGGACGGGCTGGGACGGCTGGGACGCAAAAAGTGCAAATTGTTTGGCGCGCTATACGGCGAGCTGGATCACGTTCCACGAGGCCGGCGGCAGCACGGCCTCCACGGTCTCGCCGGCGACTTTCACCTTCGACAACGGCTTGGGCGCGATCCGGTCGGGCTGGGCCTTGCTGTTGACCGCCGTGAGGTCGCGGTCGCAAAGCTGCAGCGCCTGCTTGACCGCGAGCTTCGGAAAGCCGGTGGCCGCCACGGTGAGCGGCATCTCCTCCTCGAGACTGCGGTTCAGCGCGAACAGGGTCAGGGTTCCCACCTTGTCGTCGTGAACGGCGGACAGCTTGAGGTAGGGCGCCGCCGGGATGTCGTAGTAGTCGTTGATCGGCCCCTGCGGGTCGTTGTAGCGCGCCGAGTAAGTCGGCGAGCTGATCTCGGTGCGCAGCACGCGGCCGCGGCCCATGCGGCTGAAATGCAGGAACGGCCAGAAGATGGTCTGCCGCCAGGCCGGCCCGCCGGTCTCGGTCATGATCGGCGCGATCACGTTGACGAGCTGCGCCAGGCAGGCCGCCGTGACGCGGTCGGCATGGTTGAGCAGAGAGATGCAGCAGCCGCCGAAGGCCAGCGCATCCTCCATGTTGTAGATCTCCTCGAGGATCGGCGGGGCGACCGGCCAGCCCTCCTTGACCCGCGCCGCCCGGTTGCGCCGGGTGCGGTACCAGACGTTCCATTCGTCGAAGCTCAGCATGATGCGCTTGGACGAACGCCGGCGCGCCGCCACTGCATCGGCGATCGCCACCACCTCCTCGATGAAATGGTCCATCAGGTCGACGCTGGCGAGGAAAGCCGGCGTGTCCTGGTCGTAGTTGTTGAGATAGGTGTGCAGCGAGATGTACTCGACATGGTCGAAGGTGTGCTGCAGCACCGTGTCCTCCCATGTTCCGAAGGTCGGCATGCGGCGGCCCGAGGAGCCGGCCGCCGCCAGCTCGATCGAGGGGTCGATCCACTTCATCATCTTGGCCGCTTCCTGGGCGATGCGACCGTACTCGGTGGCAGTCTTGGCTTCCATCTGCCACGGCCCGTCCATCTCGTTGCCGAGGCACCAGAACTTCACGCCATGCGGCTTGTCCCAGCCGTGCGTGCGCCGCAGCTCCGACAGCGTCGTGCCGCCGGGGTGATTGCAATATTCGACCATGTTGCGAGCGGCGTCGCCGCCCCGCGTGCCGAGATTGACCGCCAGCATCGGCTCGATGTCGGCGGCGCGGCACCAGTCGATGAACTCGTTGGTGCCGAATTCGTTGGTCTCGGTCGACATCCAGGCAAGGTCGAGCCGCCTCGGCCGCTCGCCGACCGGCCCGACGCCGTCCTCCCAATTGTAGCCCGAGACGAAGTTGCCGCCGGGATAGCGCATGACGGTCGGCTGAAGCTCGCGCACCAGATCGAGCACGTCCTTGCGGAAGCCCTGGGCGTCGGCGGTCGGATGGCCAGGCTCGAAGATGCCGCCATACACGCAACGCCCGAGATGCTCGATGAAGGCGCCGAACAGCCGGGGATGAGTGGTGCCGATCGCGAAATCGCGATGGAAGCGGACCTCGACGTTACGCATGGGAGACTCCGGTTGGAACTTCGGGAGAAAGAACCGAGCTCTTCAAGAGCTGCGAATAGGGATGCTGCGGGTTGTCGAGCACGGTGCGGGCGTCACCGCTTTCGACCACACTGCCCCGGCGCATGATGATGATGCGGTCGCTGACATAGTAGGCGGTCGCCAGGTCGTGAGTGATGTAGATGATGGTAAGGCCGTTCCTGTCGCGCAGCTCGCGCAGCAGGTTGACGATCGAGGCGCGCAGCGAGGCGTCGATCATCGACACCGGCTCGTCGGCGACCAGCAGCGCCGGCCTGGAGATCAGCGCCCGCGCGATCGCGACGCGCTGGAGCTGGCCACCGGAAAGCTGGTGCGGGAAGCGGCCGCGCACCTCGGCGAGCGACAGGCCGACGCTCTTCAGCGCCGCGTCCGCGGCCTCGGTGATCGCCGCGTCGCCCTGGACGTCCGCCATGCGCCGCGCCGTCGCGAACAGGTAGCGGTCAACCCGCTTCATCGGGTTGAAGGCCTCGAACGGGTTCTGGAAGATCGGCTGGACCTTGCGCATGAAGGCAAGCCGCTCCGCGGCGGCGCGCACGGTCGCGAGGTCGGTGCCCTGGAAGCGGATCGTGCCGGCGCTGGGCGGCACCATGTTCAGGATCATGCGGGCGAGCGTGGTCTTGCCGCTGCCCGATTCGCCCACGACGGTGAATATCTCCGGCCGTCCCTCCTCGAGCCGCAGGCTGACGTCGTTCACCGCCATGACCTGCCGGCGCGAGAACAGGCCGCCACCATACGTACGGCTCACGTTCTCGAGTTCGAGCAGCGCGCTCACGATGGCTCCGGATGAAAGCAGGCGACGCGATGGCCCAGGGTCTCGGTCATCGGCGGCACCTCGCGGCGGCAGATGTCGCTGGCCAGTGGACAGCGCGGATGGAAGCGGCAGCCGGTTGGCGGATCGGCGAGGTTGGGCGGCGCCCCCGTGAGTCCGGCCTTGGGCGCGGCATCGCCCAGCCGTGGCAGGCTCGCGATCAGGTGAGCGGTATAGGGATGGCGCGGGCTGCGGAACACGTCGGCCGTCCGTCCTTCCTCGACCAGTCGGCCGCCATACATGATGCCGAGGCGATCGGCGAGGTTGGCATGCACCGCCATGTCGTGGGTGACGAACAGGATCGAGGAGCCGAGCTCGCGCTGGATCTCGCGGATCATCGCCAGCACGTCCTTCTGCACGACCACGTCGAGCGCGGTCGTCGGCTCGTCGGCGATGATGAACTCGGGCCGGCACACCGTGGCCAGCGCAATCGTCACCCGCTGGCGCATGCCGCCCGAGAGCTGGTGCGGATAGGCGTCGAGCACGTCGGGCCCGAGCTGCACACGCGCCAGATGGCCCCGCACCGTGTCGAGGAACCGGGGCATCGACTGCTTGATGTGACGAAAGGCGAAGTCGACGAACGCATGACGCACCCGGCGCACCGGGTTCAGCACGCTCATCGAACCTTGCATGATGTAGCTGAGATGGCGCCAGCGGATCGCGGCGAGCGTGTCGCGTCCGGCGCGCTGCATCTCGATGGTGCCGGTCGGGAAATTGAAGGTGACGGTGCCGGCCAATACCTCGAGCGGCGGCTGGGTGGCGGCGGCGATGGTCTTGATCAGCGTGGTCTTGCCGCTGCTCGATTCGCCCGCCAGCCCGTAGATCTCGCCCGCTTCGACCGTGAAGCTCACCTCGTCGACAGCACGCACGTCGCGGGGCACGCCGAAAGCCGAGGTGCGGTAGTAGGCTCGCAGGCCGTCGACGACAAGGACGCTCATCGCTCGGTCCGACCGAGCCGGCTGCGCGGATCGATGTACTCGTTCATCGACACCGCCAGCAGGAACAGCCCGATGAAGGTCATGACGACCAGCAGCACGGGGAAGAAGATCCACCACCAGATGCCGGCGACCAGCGCGGTATGCTGGTTGGCCCAGTAGATCATGACGCCGATCGTCGGCGTGTTGATGTCGGTGAAGCCCAGCACCGACAGGGTCACCTCGAAGCCGATCGACCAGTTGATGTTGTTCATGGTGGTCGAGAACACGACCGGCAGCACGTAGGGCAGATGCTCCTCGACCAGGATCTGCCGCATGCTCATGCCGGAGAAGATGCCGGTCTCGGTGAACTCGCGATGACGCAGGCTGAGCGCCACCGAACGGATCAGGCGGGCGTCGTAGGACCAGCCGAGGCAGGCCACGACATGTGGTCCTTCAGCACGAAGTAGAACAGCACGAAGATCGAGAAAAGCGGGAGGACGATGAAGGTATCGTTGATCGACATCAGCAGGCGGTCGACCCAGCCACCGGCGTACCCCGCGACCAGGCCGATCAGCAGCGCTAGCAGGCGGCTCAGCACGGCGACGACGATGCCGAAGACCAGCGTATTGCGGATCGCGTAGCTGAGCAGCCAGAACAGGTCCTGGCCGCGCGAATTGGTGCCGAACCAGTAGTCGGCCGACGGCGGCACGTCAGGCGCCACGACGAAGCTGTCGTTGGGCGGATAGGGCGAGAAGAACGACAGGCAGGCGAAGGCGGCGATCACGGCCAGCAGCACGACGCCCGCGGCGAACTGGCCGTTGGAACGCAGCAGGGCGAGGAAGCCGCGCATCAGCGGGCCTTCACCCGAGGATCGAGCAGCGGATAGGCGAGATCGATCAGCAGAACGGCAGCCGACACGGCGAGGATCGAGACCGTGGTGATGCCCAGCACGAGGCTGTAGTCGCCGGCATGGACGGCGGAGATCAGCAGCGTGCCGACGCCGGGATAGCCGAACACCTGCTCGGTGATGATCGCGCCGTTGAAGATCGCGCCGAGCGACATGGCGAGCCCGGTGACCTGCGGCACCAGCGCATTGCGCATGACGTAGGAGCCGAGGATGCGCCGGCGCTCGACTCCGGCCAGCTCGGCATAGGTGACGTAGTCCTCGGTCACGATGTTGGAGACCAGCGAGCGCATGCCCATGAACCAGCCGCCGAGTCCGACCAGCGCCAACGAGGCGACCGGCAGGATGGCGTGGCTGACCAGGCTGCCGATGAAGGCCCAGCTCCAGTCGCGTTCCATGTTCATGATGTAGCCGCCGCTGATCGGCAGCACTGGCCAGAGATAGCCGAACACGATCAGCAGCAGGAAGGCCACGATGTAGTAAGGGATCGGGTGGAAAGCCATCGCCACGATGCCGGCGACGCGCAGCGCACGGTTGCGGCGATAGTAGCCCGCCAGCCCGCCCAGCAGGTTGCCGAGCACCCAGGTCAGCAGGGTCGAGACGACCAGCAGCGCCACTGTCCAGGGCAAGGCGCGCCCGATCAGGGTCGCGACCGGTGTCGGGAAGGCCGACAGCGACGGACCGAAATCGCCCACCGCGACCCGGCGCCAGAACGCAGCGTACTGGTCCCACAGCCCGCCCTGCAGCCCGTACAGCTCCTTGAGCGACTGCCGCATCATCTCGACCGCCTCGGGATTGGTGCTGCCGAATTGCGTCGAGGCGGCGATCGACTGCTCCACCGGGTCGATCGGCGTGGCGTGGGTGACGACGAAGGCGAGATTGATGCCGATGAAGACGACCAACGCGAACTGGCCGAGCCGTGTCAGCAGGTAGAACGGATAGCCGGTCATTCTTCGCCTTTCCTCCCCAGTCTGCTGGGGAGGTGTCGGCGTCTTACGACGACGGAGGGGTCATAAGCCGCAAGTGGCTGCTCATGACCCCTCCGTCGCGGATTACCGCGCCACCTCCCCATCAGAATGGGGAGGAACGTCGATGCCAGCCTCACTGCTTCGGCTTGAGCTTAACCATCATGTACTTGGTGTTGCCGCATTGTCCGCGCTCGGATAGCCCGTCCAATACGTATCGTCCATGACCGTGAACACGTTGTAGGCCATCAGCGGAATGGTCGGCATCTCCTGCACGACCAGCTTCAAGTACTCCTTGCCGAGCTCGAGGCCCTTCGGATCGTCAAAATCGATCTTGCGGATCTGCTCGACGATCTTGTCGAGCTCGGGGTTCGACCAGCGCTGCCAGTTCCGCGGCGATTGCGGCTGTCCCGGCGGCGCCACGAACTGCGAGTGCCAGCTGTCGAGGAAGAATGCCAGGTCGGGATGGCCGCCCCAGGTCTCGACACTCCAGCTGATCATCGCCTCGTAGTCGCCGGCGGCGCGGCGGTCGAACATGCTGCCCTGCGCCACCACCGTCGAGGCGTCGATGCCGAACTGACGCCATTGCTGCGCGACCATGCTGCCGGCGCGGGTCATCACCGGCCGCAGGTCGCCCTCGACCGTCACGTGGATGGTGAACGGCTTGCCGTCGGGCATGAACCACTTGTCGCCCTTCCTGGTGTAGCCGGCACGCTGCAGCAGCTCGGCGGCGGCCTGCGGGTTGGGCTTCCACCAGCCGCGGCCGAACGACTTGGCGATCTCCGCCGGATCGGTCGGGATCTGGTCCTTGAGCGAGGGCCTGAGCATGTCGGCGATCTGCTTGCCGACCGTCGGATCGTACGGCTTGACCTTGCTCT
>VBAF01000389.1:0-398 GCA_005884705.1 Alphaproteobacteria bacterium | reverse complement strand
GCGATCGCCGAGATGGTCGCGGCGCCGCGATACGACGCCATCGACACCGCCTTGATGTCGATCAGGAGCGCGAGCGCCCAGCGGACGTCGCGGTTCTTGAACATCTCGTTCTCGGCGTTCAGCAGCACCGCCGGCAGCGTCGGGTCGGGATGTGCGTAGGGGAAGCCCTTGAACCAGCCGTGCGACGTCGGCGACTTCTGCGCCAGGGTGAACATGCCCTCGGGCGACGTGTCGTGGATGATGTCGAGCTCGTGGTTGAGCTGGGCGATCACGCGCTTGTCCGGCGGGCCGGGATCGATATAGGCGACGTACTTTGGTCCGGGTTCGCCGAAGCGCGCGACGGTGGTGCGCTTCCAGTCCTCGCGCTTCTGCCAGATGTACCATTTGCCGTTCGGGTC
>VBAF01000388.1:1471-7161 GCA_005884705.1 Alphaproteobacteria bacterium | reverse complement strand
GCCCCGACGGCGTCGGCCGCGGCCTGGTCGCCGACGGCCTGCCGGCCGGCGGCAGCGATGCCGCCCAGGCGGCGGCGGACGCGGTAACCCGCATCGCCAGCGTCGGCTACATGCGCAGCAACCTTTACGTCTTGAACGGCCGGACGGCCGGCAGTGTCGCGATCGCCGAGCATGCGATCGCCGCCGCCGCCTCCGCGCCCCACGGACTGACGGACGGCCCAGCCGTCGCCTTGGCGCCCAACGCCACAGCGGCCGTCGTCGGCGTCGCGACTGGAGCGGCATACACCGAAGGCTTCGAGGGGGATGCCTGTCCGGAATGCGGCAACTTCACCATGGTCCGCAACGGGACGTGCCTCAAATGCACGACCTGCGGCGGCACCACCGGCTGCAGTTGAGCATGCGTGGCGTAGCGTACCCGCGTACCCCGGGATCCTCACGGTTGGGGATCTCATAGCTAACCATAGGAGACAGTTATGGCTGCTAAGAAGAAGGCTGCGAAGAAGAAGGCTGCTAAGAAGAAGAAGCAGTAAATCAGGTAAGGGCGTAGGCCGAAGTCCTAGACTTCGGCCCCTCTAACCAAACGCCTTTCGGCCTCCGGTCGGGCGCCTCCTCCATCAGGAGGCCCCGCCGGAGGCCACCTTCAAGAATTTGTGCAGTAAAGCCAATGCACACTTCCGTTCGCGGGAGTGGAAAGGCGAAACTGGCGTCCGGCGAACCTCAGTCTGCCGGACTCTTTTTTTGTCCCGAAGACTTAATATCGCGGCAACTTTTATCCAGACGACGGCGCCCCATTGCTGGCACGATTCGCGCTATGCTTCGCCCATGCCCGATGACAGCCCGACCGTCGGCTTGCGCGTCGTCGATTCGCTTTCGGCCGTCGATGCCGCGCAGTGGGACGCCTGCGCGCTCGCCCCCGCTGCGGCGGGCAACCCGTTCCTGAGCCACGCCTTCCTGAAGGCGCTCGAGGATTCGAAGTCGGTCGGCCGTCGCACCGGCTGGCAACCGCAATACCTGCTGGCCGAGACCGACGACGGCACCCTGCACGGCGCGGTGCCGCTCTACGTCAAGGGCCACAGCCAAGGCGAGTACATCTTCGACCATGGCTGGGCGCAGGCCTTCGAGCGCGCCGGCGGCCGCTATTACCCGAAGCTCCAATCGGCAATCCCCTTCACCCCCGTCCCCGGCCCCCGCCTCTTCGTCCGTCCCGGCCCGTACGCCGACGGCGTCTGCGACGCCATGATCGACATGATGGCCAAGATCGCCGGCGACAACGGCATCAGCTCGGTGCACGCGACCTTCTGCAGCGAAGCCGACTGGACGCGCTTCGGTGCGCATGGCTGGCTGCAGCGTCTCGGCCGCCAGTATCACTGGAACAACGCCGGCTACGGAACCTTCGACGACTTCCTGGCGGCACTCGCCTCGCGCAAGCGCAAGGCGATCCGCAAGGAGCGCGAAGCGGTGAAGCGCGAGGGCCTCGCCATCCACCAGCTCTCGGGCGACGATCTGAAGGCGCGCCACTGGGACGCCTTCTACGCCTTCTACATGGATACCGGCGGGCGCAAATGGGGCTCGCCCTACCTCACGCGCTCGTTCTTCGACATCCTGGGATCGACGCTCGCCGACAAGGTCGTGCTGGTGATGGCCGAGGCCGACGGCCGGGCGGTCGGCGGCGCGCTCAACCTCAAGGGCGACGACACGCTCTATGGCCGCTACTGGGGCTGCCTCGAGAGCCACGCTTTCCTGCATTTCGAGGCATGCTACTACCAGGCGATCGACTATGCGATCAGCCATGGTCTCCAGCGCGTCGAGGCCGGGGCGCAGGGCGACCACAAGATCCAGCGCGGCTACCTGCCGGTGAAGACCTACTCGGCGCACTGGATCGTCGATCCGAGCTTCCGCCGGGCGGTCGACAACTTCCTCAAGCAGGAGCGGCCCGCCGTCGAGCACGAGATCGAGGGGCTGATGGCCTACTCGCCGTTCCGCAAGGAAACCGAGTAGTAGCGGTCCGCCCCCGACACACGGGCGGCTGCCCGCACAATATCAGCCCCGCGGCGTGGTCACCATGCCGATGAAGAAGATGGCGAAGAACACGACGTATTCCGTCATGTCGAGCCAGGAGAAGGCCAGGCCTTTCCAGCCGCTGCGCTCGATGATGAACAGGACCACTCCATAGACCGCGGTGGCGAGCACCGCGGCCCGCGCCGCGAGCCAAAGCGGCCGGAATGCCTTCACTCAGCCAGGACGGGTTCTTGGCTGGCCGGCGGCAATCGACCCGCACCGTGCCGCCGCCGTTGGACAGCGTGCCGAACAGCACCTCTTCGGCGAGCGGCTTCTTGAGGTACTCCTGGATGATGCGCGCCAGCGGGCGCGCCCCGAACAGGCGGTCGTAGCCCTTCTCGGCGAGCCAACGACGGGCGCCGTCGCTGAGCTCGATGAAGACCTTTCGGTCGGCGAGCTGGACTTCGAGCTCGGCCACGAACTTGTCGACCACGCGGTTCATGCTCTCGGGGCCGAGGTTCGCGAACTTGATCACCGCATCGAGCCGGTTGCGGAACTCCGGCGCGAACATGCGGTTGATCGCGTCGTCGTCCTCGTCGTTGCGGGCCTCGCGGCCGAAGCCGAGTGCCGGCTTGGCGAGGTCGGCGGCCCCCGCGTTGGTCGTCATGCAGAGGATGACGTTGCGGAAGTCGACGGTGCGGCCGTTGTGGTCGGTCAGCTTGCCGTAGTCCATCACCTGCAGAAGGATGTTGAACACGTCCGGATGCGCCTTCTCGATCTCGTCGAGCAGGATCACGCAATGCGGATGCTGGTTGACCTGGTCGGTCAGCAGGCCGCCCTGGTCGAAGCCGACATAGCCCGGCGGCGCGCCGATCAGCCGGCTGACGCTGTGCCGCTCCATGTACTCCGACATGTCGAAGCGGATCAGCTCGAGGCCGAGCAGACGCGCAAGCTGGCGCGTCACCTCGGTCTTGCCGACGCCGGTCGGGCCGGCCAGCAGATAGGAGCCGATCGGCTTCTCGGGCGCGCGCAGGCCGGCGCGCGCGAGCTTGATCGCCGAGGCGAGCTGGTCGATCGCCTTGTCCTGGCCGAACACGACGGTCTTGAGGTCGCGGTCGATCATCCGCAGCATCTCGGTGTCGTCCTTGGACACCGACTTGGGCGGGATGCGGGCGATCTTAGCGACGATCTCCTCGATGTCCGGCACGTCGATGGTCGACTTGCGCAACTCGACCGGCCGCAGCATCTGCGCAGCGCCGACCTCGTCTATCACGTCGATCGACTTGTCGGGCAGCTTGCGGTCGTGCAGGTAGCGCGCCGACAGCTCGACCGAGGCCTTGATGGCTTCGTCGGTGTAGGTGACGTGGTGGTGCTTCTCGTAGACCGGCTTCAGCCCCTTCATGATCTCGATGGCGTCGGCGATCGAGGGCTCCGGCACGTCGATCTTCTGGAAGCGCCGCACCAGCGCACGGTCCTTCTCGAAGTAATTGCGGTATTCCTTGTAGGTGGTCGAGCCGATGCAGCGCAGCTCGCCCGACTGCAGCGAGGGCTTGAGCAGGTTCGACGCGTCCATCGAGCCGCCGGACGTGGCGCCGGCACCGATGATGGTGTGGATCTCGTCGATGAACAGCACCGAGTTCGGCTTCTTCTTGAGCTCCGACAGCACCGCCTTCAGCCGCTCCTCGAAGTCGCCGCGATAGCGCGTGCCGGCAAGCAGCGCGCCCATGTCGAGCGCGTAGATCACCGAATCCTTCAGCACGTCGGGCACCTCGCCCTCGACGATCTTGCGGGCGAGCCCCTCGGCGATCGCCGTCTTGCCGACGCCCGGCTCGCCGACATAGAGCGGGTTGTTCTTGGTCCGGCGGCACAGCACCTGGATGGTGCGCTCGACCTCGTGCTCGCGGCCGATCAGCGGATCGACCCGCCCGTCGCGGTGCTTCTGGTTGAGGTCGACGCAGTAGGCGGCGAGCGCCTCGTTGCCCTGCTTGACCGGCGCTTCGCCGCCATTCTCCTCCTCGGAGCCGCTGACGCGGCGGGCCCGGGCGCGGCCCGGCACCTTGGCCTTGCCGTGGCTGATGTAGTCGACGGCGTCGAGCCGCGACATGCCCTGGTTCTCGAGGAACGACACGGCGTGGCTGTCGCGCTCGGAGAACAGGGCGACCAGCACGTTGGCGCCGGTGACTTCCTTGCGGCCGGACGACTGCACGTGAACTGCGGCGCGCTGCACCACGCGCTGGAAGCCCGCGGTGGGCAGCGGCTCGCTGGGCGTCTGCGTGACGATGCCCTTCAGTCGGTTGTCGATGAAGGATTCGAGGTCATGGCGCAGGCGATCGATGTCGACGCCGCACGCCTTCAGCACCGGGGTCGCATCCTCGTCCTCCGTCATCGCCAGCAGCAGGTGCTCGAGCGTGGCGTACTCGTGCCGGCGCTCGCCCGCCAGGGCGAAGGCTCGGTGGAGGGACTTCTCGAGGTTCTTGGACAACATGGACATCGAACCACCTCGACTTGAAAAACAGCTGACTACTCTTTCTCGAGCGTGCACTGCAGCGGATGCTGATTCTTGCGCGCATAATCGACGGTCTGGGTGACCTTGGTCTCAGCCACCTCGTAAGTATAGACCCCGCACACGCCGACGCCCTTCTGATGGACGTGCAGCATGATCTTGGTCGCTTCCTCGCGGGTCTTCTGGAAGATGTTCTGCAGGACGTCGACGACGAACTCCATCGGCGTGTAGTCGTCGTTCAGCATCAGCACCTTGTACATCGAAGGCTTCTTGGTCCGTGTCCGGGTGAGCGTCAGCGCGCCCGTGCGCCCCTCGCCTTCGTCGTTCCCGTCCTCGCGACGCGACGGCGGCTGCTGCGGCGGACCCGGCGGCTCTTTCGGGCCACCGAGCCGGTCGCCCAGAAGGCGCCAGTCGTTTGCGGAACCGGAAGAAATCATCGTCGTCGTTTTGCCCTCTATCGTACCCTACCCGTGAATTATATAGGGACGCCAAGCGGTTCCGCTACCTCGCTACCTCGGCCGCAAGCCATCCTTTCCCACAACCAACATCCAGCGATCCGCCCTTTCGCGTCCTGGACGCAACATGATCGGATCGCGCCGCAGTTCGGCGGGCTCCAGGTTGCGCGGGCGATTCACCGCTATCCCAACGTTGTCGAGGGCAAACAGTTTCTCCGCGAAGCGCACGTTCGTGAAACGATCCGTCGGATAGTGATAAGCCTGAAAGCCCCAGACGCCGTCGCGACATGAGGCAATCGTCCACCAGAAGTCGTTGTCGGGCAGGCGGAGACCATCGCGTGGCGGACCGAAGGCGGCGCTCGCCTGTAACAACCCCATCAATTCACGGGTATCCGCCGCCGGCAGCAGGCGTTGCGCACGCCGCATGCGCCACGGCCCGGTCACATCGCCAAGTTGGCTGATCGTGATGTTCGAGACATTGGTGGCCGGACCCTGATCGACCAGCACACCGATATTCAGGCCGGCGGTGCCGTCAGGCTGCAGGAAGAGCTCATAGGTCCGGACCTGCTCCTGCCAAAGCGCATTGTAGACCAGCCGAAGCCGGCTGCGCCCGCCGGGCTGGCAGTCGGCGCGGATGTCGTTGCCCGCGACGTAGCCGAACCAGTTCAGACTGCGCAGGACCGGCTGGTCGACATTGCGCTCGGGACGCTGCGCCCACGCCATCGGGGCCAGCG
>VBAF01000388.1:0-1442 GCA_005884705.1 Alphaproteobacteria bacterium | reverse complement strand
TATTCTGACCCTCTTTGCCATGCAGTTTTCGAACCAATGGGGCAGGACGGCGGCGATCCGAAAGTTGCATTAATCCGACAACTTTTGTATTGTTCCAGAAACCGGCCATAAGCACTTGGTCAGGCACGAATAATTAGACTTTCATCCTGTGGCGTTTTTGAGATGACCCCCTCCCTCAGGCGCTTTGTGGCAAGTCTTGGCGGACTTGCGGTCAATATCCTCGTTGCGACTCTGGTGATTCCCGGGCTCGCCAACGCCCAATACACCTCCGCGAAGGCGCGGCCGACACCGGCCGCCAAGAGCCACGCGCTCAGCAAGACCATGCACCCCCCCTCGCCCTGGGTGCCGAATCCCGGCGTCAATGCCAAGGATTCCTACCTCATCGTGGATGCCGCCAGCGGACGGGAGCTGGCTTCCGACCAGCCCGACGAGCTGCGCCATCCCGCGTCGCTCACCAAGCTGATGACGCTCTACCTCACCTTCTCGGCGCTCGATTCGGGGCGGCTGTCGCTGGGCGACGGCCTGTCCGTCTCGATGACGGCGCTCAATGCGCCGCCGACCAAGATGGGCATGACGCCCAACGGGACGGTGCTGGTGCGCGACGCGGTGATGGGGCTGGTGACCCGCTCGGCGAACGACGCCGCCGTCCTGCTGGCCGAGACGCTGGGCGGCGATGAAGAGGGTTTCGCCCGGCTGATGACTCAAAAGGCGCGGCAGCTTGGAATGTCCTCGACGGTCTTCCGCAACGCCTCGGGCCTTCCCGATCCCGAACAGGTCACGACCGCGCGCGACATGGCGCGCCTGGCCAACGCCCTGCTGCGTGATTTCCCGCACTACTATCCGGTGTTCTCGGTCCTCACCTACAATTACCGCGGCCGGCCGCTCGAGAACCATAACCGCATGCTGGCCAGCTATGCCGGCGCCGATGGGCTGAAGACCGGCTACACCAATGCCTCGGGCTTCAACCTCGTGATGTCGGCTCTGCGCGACAACCGCCGGCTGATCGGCGTTGTCATGGGCTGCGTCACCGCGCAGGCGACGTCGGTTTCACCCTGGACCTCGCCGCGCGTGCCGGCATCGGCCCGCTACTCGGCCGCCAGCTTCGTCCCGAGCGTCGGCACGCCCGAGGTGGTGAGGGTCAGCGCCGTCACCAAGGCCGAACCGTCACCGACGGCGCCCGCCGCAGCGCTGAGGGGGTTTGCCGCGGCGGCTCCGACGCCCGGCTGGGTGATCCAGGTCGGCTCGTTCAGCGATTCGCACGCCGCCCAGGTTGCGCTCGAGCGCGCCAGCGGGCTGCTTCCCGACGCGATCCGCGCCCATGGCGCCGCGACCGTCGACGAAGTGCAGGTCTCGCAGAAGACCGTGCATCGCGCGCGGCTCACCAATCTGTCCCAGGAAGAAGCCGTCGACGGCTGCAAGCGCCTCAGCCAGCAGAAGATCTT
>VBAF01000376.1 GCA_005884705.1 Alphaproteobacteria bacterium | reverse complement strand
ATTTCGACCGTCGATACGTCATGGAGGTATGCGACGGGCTGGTGCCTGAATTGCAGCGTCGCGGGCTGACCCGCAAGGCCTACGCGCACCACCATCTCCGCGACAACCTGCTGGAGTTCTAGTACCGTCGGCCAGCTTTCCGGGAGGAAACGATGAGCTACGACCTCGTCATCAAGAACGGCACCGTCGTCGATGGCACCGGCGCCAAGCGCTACCAGGCCGACGTCGCGATCCAGGGCGGCAAGATCGCCGAGATCGGCAAGGTGACGGAGGGCGCCAAGCGCACCATCGATGCGCACGGACTGGTCGTGGCGCCGGGCTTCGTCGATCCGCACACCCACTATGACGCGCAGATCTGCTGGGACGGCGCGGTCACGCCCTCGTCGTGGCACGGCGTAACCTCGGTGGTGATGGGCAATTGCGGCGTCGGCATCGCGCCCTGCAAGCCCGCGACACGCGAGATCGCCATGCGCGACCTGGTGAACGTCGAAGGCATTCCCTTCGATGTGCTGAACAAGGGCATCACCTGGGACTGGGAGACCTTCCCGCAATTCATGGACGCCGCGGCCGCGCGCAAGCCGTCGCTCAACCTGGCGTTCATCGCGCCGCTGACGCCGTTCCGCCATTGGGTGATGGGCGAGGCGTCGATGGAGCGGGCGGCGACGGCCGAGGAGACCGCCAAGATCGCGGCGCTGATCGGCGAGGCGGTCGATGCCGGCGCGCTCGGCTTCTCCTCGACCACGCTCAACCAGCACATGGGCTTCGAGGGCAAGCCGCTGGCCTGCCGCAACGCCAGCCGCGAGGAGCTGAAGGCGTATGCCAACCAGCTCAAGCAGCGCGGCAAGGGCGCGATCGAGATCGCGCTGACCCGCCAGGTCGGCGTGCTCGAGCAGGACCAATGCGAGCTGCTCGACTTCCTGCTCGATGAAAGCGGCCGGCCGGTCACCTTCATCGCCCTGTTCGACCGCGACGACATTCCCGAAGCGGTGCGCGACACGCTGCGCCGCGCCGCGCCGATGATCGCCAAGGGAGCCCGGCCGCAGACTTCGCCGCTGCCGCTGACCCGCGAAGTCGACATGAACAATCCCTTCTCCTTCGCCGCCTTCCCGGCCTGGAAGCGGGTGTTCGCCGACATGTCGCCGGCGGCGCACAAGCGGGTCTATGCCGACCCGAGCTTCCGCAACCAGTTCCGCGAGGACCTCAAGAACCCGCTGGGGTTCAGCAACTGGGGCCGCATCGGTGTCTATGCCGTCAAGAACCCGGCGCTGAAATCGATGGAGGGCCGCCCGATCGCCGACATCGCCAAGGAGCAGGGCAAGGACGGCGTCGACACCTTCCTCGACCTGGTGCTGGCCGACGATCTCCAGTGCGAGCTCACCATGGCGTCGTGGAACACCCGCGAGGACCGCATGCGCGAGCTGTTGAACGACAAGTCCATCCTGATGGCGCTGGGCGACGGCGGCGCGCATGTCGACATGCTGTGCGATGCCGGATACCCGACCTACCTGCTCGGCACCTGGGTTCGCGAGAAGCAGGCGATCACGCTCGAAGAGGGCGTGCGCAAGCTCACCTCCGATCCCGCCGACCTGTTCGGTCTCAAGGATCGCGGCCGGCTGGCCAAGGGCGCGCCGGCGGACGTGGCGATCTTCGATCCCGGCTGCATCGGCTCGACCAATCACGGCGAGCGGCGCTACGACCTGCCGGGCGGGGCCAAGCGAATCGTCATGCCGTCCAAGGGCGTGGAATACAGACCTCATCCTGAGGAGGCCGCGAAGCGGCCGTCTCGAAGGACGGGCGCTCGTCGGCATGAAGTTGCTGGACGGTGGCCTCGAGACAAATGCCTCACCCTGAGGAGGCCGCGAAGCGGCCGTCTCGAAGGGTGGGCACGAGCATGGTGTCTGTGTCCCACCCTTCGAGACGCTCGCTTAAGGCGCATGTGAATGCGCCGACTCGCTCCTCGGGGTGAGGTTGTGGTTTCAGGGAGATCTCATGCGCAAGGTCTGGATCGAGGTGGCGCTGAACGGCGCGTGGAGCCGCAAGCTCCAGCCCGGCATCCCCGACACGGTCGAGGCGATCGTGGCCGAGGGCATCGCCTGCGCGCGCGCCGGCGCGGCCATCGTGCACACCCACGCCTACGACGGCGGCGGGCGGCAAACCTTCGATTGGCAGGTCTATGCTCGCATCATCGAGGGCATTCGCGCGGCGATCGACGTGCCGGTCTATCCCTCCTATCCCGGGATCCCGCCCGGTGGCATGGCGCCGGCCGAGCGCTTCGCCCATGTCGAGGCGCTGGCCGAGCGCGGTCTGCTCGAATTCGCGGTGGTCGATCCCGGCAGCGTGAACTTCACCACCGCCGTCACCACGGCCGAAGCGCGGCCGGCCGACACCTATCTCAATCCGGAGACGCATGTGCGCCACGCCTTGGCCTTCGCGGCGCGGCGCGGCCTGCCGCCGGCCTTCGCGATCTATGAGCCTGGCTTCACCCGCGCCGGTGCGGCACTCGCGCGGGCGGCCGGCGTCAAGACGCCGCTCTATCGCTTCATGTTTTCCCAGAGCTTCGCCTTCGGCTTTCCGCCCAGGCCCTACGCGCTGGCCGCGCACGTGGCGCTGCTGCGGGAACTGGACGCCGCGGCGCCCTGGATGATCGCCGGCCTCAGCGTCGACCTCCGGCCGCTGATCGGCGAGACGGTGGCGCGCGGCGGCCATGTGCGGGTTGGGCTGGAGGATGCGCCGCTCGGCAGCGCGATGGGCAATGTCGCCTGGGTCGAGGAGGCAGTGCGGCTGGTGCGCGAGGCTGGCGGCGAGCCCGCAACGGCGGCCGATGTGCGCACGGCGCTGGCTTGAGCGGTCGTCACGTCGGTGTCGTCGGTTTCTCGCGCAGGCAGTCGATGAAGGCCCGCAGCGCCGGCGGCGGATGACGCCGGTTGGAATAATAGAGGAAGAGTCCCGGGAAGGAGCGCGACCAGTCGGCCAATACGCGCTTCAGGCGGCCCTCGCGAATCCAGCGGCGCAGCCGCTGGTCGGCGATATAGGCGATGCCCAGCCCCTGCAGCGCGGCTTCGAGCACGAGCTCGGGATCGTTGGCGATCAGCGGACCCTCGACCGCCATCTCGAGCGCTTGTTCGTCCTTCTCGATTTGCCAGCGATAGATCGTGCCCTGGCCGGGAAAGCGGAAGTTGATGCAGTTGTGCCGGTGCAGGTCGGCGGGAACTCGAGGCCTGCCGCGCCGAGTCAGATAATCGGGCGATGCCACCGCCATCATCTCGGTATCGGGCGTCAGCCGCACCGCGATCACGTCCTTGTCGAGCCGCTCGCCGAAGCGGATGCCGGCGTCGAAGCGGCCGGCGACGATGTCGCTCAGCCCCTCGTCGACCACGAGATCCAGAATCACCTCGGGATGGGCGCGATGAAAGCGCGCGAGCCGCGGCGCGATCAACCCGATAGCGGCGAGGCGAGGGGCGTTGATCCGCAGCGGCCCCGCGGCGCGGCTCGCCGCGGCGACCGCTTCAGCTACCGCCGAGTCCATTTCCTGCATCAGAGGCGCGAGGCGCGCCTGCAGGCGTTGCCCGGCCGCGGTCGGCGCGACGCTCCGCGTGGTCCGATTGAGCAACCGCACGCCGAGCCGCGCCTCGAGCTGGCGGATGGTCTGGCTCAGCGCCGACGGCGAGACGCCGAGGCTGGCTGCGGCACGGGCGAAGCTCGCGCGCTCGACGACGGCGGCGAAGGCCTTTAGTTCGGCGAACTCGGTACCGCGCATTCTGTCTTTCAGCTTAATAGACTGATCCAATATTACCCTATTATCTCATCAATGGCTCCCCGCCATCCTCATCGTGTCCAAATCGATGGAGATCCAGCATGGGCAATGATCTGACACTGGCGGGACGGCGGGCTCTGGTGACGGGCGGTACGCAGGGGATCGGCAAAGCCGTGGTCGCGCGACTGCGGGAAGCGGGCGCCGCGGTGCTTACCACCGCTCGAATGGCACCCGCTGATCTCATCGACCCGGCGCTGTTCGTGGCGGCGGACGTCTCCACGACGGAGGGTTGCGCCCGCGTGGCCGAGACGCTGAACAGCCGGCTCGGCGGTGCGGATATCGTTGTTCACGTGGTCGGCGGCTCGTCGGCGCCGGCCGGCGGCTTTGCGGTGCTCGACGACGAGCAATGGCAGCGCGCGCTCGACCAGAACCTGTTGGCCGCGGTCCGACTCGATCGGGCCCTGTTGCCGGCCATGCTGCGGCAGGGGTCCGGCGTGATCATCCACGTGACCTCGATCCAGGCGCGGCTGCCGCTGCCGGAGGCGACCATCGCCTACGCGGCAGCGAAGGCGGCGCTGTCGAACTACAGCAAGGCGCTGGCCAAGGAAGTGAGCCCGAAGGGCGTGCGGGTGATGCGCGTGTCGCCGGGCTGGGTCGAGACCGAGGCGGCGGTGCGCCTGGTCGCCGAGCTGGCCGAGAAGGCCGGAGTCGATCAGGCGACGGCGCGCCAGGGCCTGATGGACTCGCTGGGCGGCATTCCCATTGGACGGCCAGCCAAGCCGGCGGAAGTGGCAGAACTCGTGGCGTTCCTCGCTTCGCCCGCCGCCGCGTCGATCACCGGCGCGGAGTACGTGATCGACGGCGGAACGACGCCGACCGTCTAGGCGCTTCCGGCTGGCGTGACGGCGCGGGACATGCTGCCATCCGCTCCCTGATCGAAAGGGCCAAGCGGGAGTTGCGGATGGCAGAAATTCATATCGGCGTCATCATCAACGGCGCGACCGGCCGCATGGGCACGACGCAGCACATGGCGCACCTGCTGGCGATCGCCAAGGAAGGTGGGCTCAGGCTCAGGAACGGCGACCGACTGATCCCCGAGCTGACGTTGGTCGGCCGCAACGCCGACAGCATCAAGGCGCTGGCGGCCGCGCACGGCGTCAAGCGCGCGACGACAAATCTCGACGAGGCGCTGGCCGGGCCCGACAAGATCTTCATGGACTGCTCCGCCACCGGCGGGCGGCCCGAGCGCGTGCGCAAGGCGATCGCCGCCGGCAAGCACATTCATATCGAGAAGCCGACCGCGCCGACGGTCGAGGAGGCAATGGACCTGGCACGGCTCGCCGACAAAGCCGGCCTGAAGCATGGCGTGATCCAGGACAAGCTCTTCCTACCCGGCTACGCCAAGCTGCTGTTCGTGAAGAACGCCGGCTT
>VBAF01000375.1 GCA_005884705.1 Alphaproteobacteria bacterium | reverse complement strand
CGACCGTGGTGCCGCAGCCCTTCGCCGGCGAGGCGCGCAGCGAGACCAACGGCACGGCCGGCGGCAAGGTCGAATGGGCGGTGTGGTGGCCGAACGACGAGGAAGGCTTCGTCCGCTCCTACTGCAACACCGTGCCGACTGCGGAAGGCGGCACGCACGAGTCGGGCTTTCGCAGCGCCCTGGTACGCGGCCTGAAGCGCTACGCCGAGCTCACCGGCAACCGCAAAGGCAGTGTCATCACAGCCGACGACGTGATCGACGGTGCGGCCGGCCTGGTCTCGGTGTTCATCGAGCAACCGCAGTTCCAGGGCCAGACCAAGGAGAGACTGGTCAGCGTCGAGGCGACCAAGCTGGTCGAGACGATCATCGGCGACAATTTCGAGCACTGGCTGGTCGGCGACAAGGAAGCCGGTACGGTCCTGCTCGAGCACGTCGTCGCCAAGGCGGAGGAGCGGCTGCGCCGCAAGCAGGACCGCGAACAGCAGCGCAAGACGGCGACCCGCAAGTTGCGCCTGCCCGGCAAGCTCGCCGACTGCAGCAATTCCTCGTCGGCCGGCACCGAGATCTTCCTGGTCGAGGGCGACTCTGCCGGCGGCTCGGCCAAGGCTGCGCGCAACCGCGAGACCCAGGCGATCCTGCCGCTGCGCGGCAAGATCCTGAACGTCGCGTCGGCCTCGGCCGACAAGCTGCGCGAGAACCAGGAAGTGCAGGACCTGATCCAGGCCCTGGGCTGCGGGACGGGCGCGCACTACAGCGACGACCGGCTGCGCTACGAGCGGGTCATCATCATGACCGACGCCGACGTCGACGGCGCACACATCGCCTCGTTGCTGATGACGTTCTTCTATCGCGAGATGCCCAAGCTGATCGAGAACGGCCACCTCTTCATCGCCCAGCCGCCGCTGTTTCGTATCACCAAGGGCGCCCGCACAGAGTATGCAAGGGACGATGCGCACAAGGACGAGTTGATCCGCGACACCTTCGGCGGCAGCAAAGTCGAGATCACGCGCTTCAAGGGCCTGGGCGAGATGCAGTCGATCCATCTGCGCGAGACCACCATGGATCCGACCAAGCGCATCCTGCTCAAGGTCGACGTTCCGACGGCCGCAAGCGTCGAAGACCGGCGCGAGGCGATGCGAACACAGACTCTTGTCGAGGATTTGATGGGCCGTAAGCCCGAGAAGCGCTACGCTTTCATCCAGGAGAACGCCAAGTTCGCCCAAGATCTGGATGTCTGACACCAAGGACCAGCCCATGTTCAGGAAACTCGCGGCTGCCGTGCTCGCCGTGACAGCGCTTCCCGTGGCGGCATTTGCGGCGACGATCGGCGGGACCGACTACGCCACGCAGTACGACTATCGCGAGTTCTACACCGTGGCCGACGGCAAGCCCTTCCAGGTCGTGCTGGCCGGCGAAGCCTTCCCCGGCCTGGCGGCCGACGCCGTCGCCCTGCGCCTACTGCCGCTGATGCAGGCCAACAAGCCGCGGCCGCGGCTCACCTTCACCTACGACACGCCGGCGGAACGGCCACGCCCCTACTACCGGGTGGTGTTGATCTTCAACGCCGCCAACGATCTCAGCGCCAGCTCGGTCTGCGCCACCGGTCAGACGCGCTTCCGCCCGGGTGTCGCGGGTCGGGTGCACATCTTTGCGGTCTACTGCCGCAACGAGCTTGCGCTCTCGCAATTGACCGGCTGGACCGGCGCGTCGGGTCCGGACGATCCGCGGATGGGCGAGTTGTTCAAGGACGTGTTTGCCCAGGTGTTCAGCGACGCTCCATGGCTGCGGCCGCAGAACACCAGCCCTTCATTTCGCTAGCAGACGAGCGCTCCACAGCGAACTTCTGCTAACCAGACGGCATGGCTTGGTACCGTGCCGCCGATTTTCTGCTGTCTCGCCTCGACGCCGAGGATGCGCATGGCTTGGCTGTCCGCGCCCTGATGACCGGTCTGGTGCCGCGGAACCGCAAGCCCGATCCGCCGGCGCTGGCGGTGACCGTGTGGGGACAATCGCTGGCCAATCCGGTCGGCCTGGCGGCAGGCTTCGACAAGAGTGCCCGGGTGCCCAATGCCCTGCTCGATCTCGGCTTCGGACTGGTCGAGATCGGCAGCGTCACGCCCAAGCCGCAGTACGGCAACCCGCGGCCGCGTCTCTTCCGGCTCAACGAGGATCGCGGCGTGATCAATCGCATGGGCTTCCCCGGCTATGGCCTCGAGGTGGTGAAGAAAAATCTCGCTGCACGGCCGCGCCGCGGCTTCGTCGGCGTCAATGTCGGCGCCAACAAGGACAGCACCGACCGGGCCGCGGACTACGTGACCTGCGCGGCGGCCTTGGCGCCGTTCGCCGACTACCTCGTGTGCAATGTCTCCTCGCCCAACACGCCGGGCCTGCGCACCCTGCAGGGCCGGGCACAGCTCGCCAACCTCCTGAAGCGCGTGCAGGATGCGATCGCGGCCAAACCGGTGCCGCTGGTGGTGAAGATCGCCCCCGACGCGACGGACGACGATCTGGACGACATCGTTGCGGTCTGTCGCGAGCTCAGGATGGACGGCATCATCGTCGGCAACACGACTTTGGCGCGACCGCCCTCGCTGCGTTCGGCGCGGCGCGGTGAGACCGGCGGATTGTCGGGCGCCCCCTTGATG
>VBAF01000374.1 GCA_005884705.1 Alphaproteobacteria bacterium | reverse complement strand
TAGGCCACCACGTCGTCGGCGGTGATCAGCTTGACCTGCCGGCCCGAGCCGTCGGGGGCGGTGACGGTGCCGTCGCCGCTCATAGGATGGACTGCCCGGTCTTCTTCCAGTCGTCGAGGAAGGCTTTCAGGCCGATGTCAGTCAGCACGTTCTTGAACAGGCCGCGCAGCACGTTGGGCGGGACGGTCGCGACATGGCAGCCGAGCTTGGCCGCGGCGATCACGTGCCCGCTGTGCCGGATCGAGGCCGCCAGCACCTCGGTCTTGAAGTGCGGATACTGGCGATAGATCGTCATGATCTCGGCGATCAACGCCATGCCGTCGTGGCCGTTGTCGTCGATCCGGCCGATGAAGGGCGAGATGAAGCTGGCATCCGCCTTGGCCGCAAGCAGCGCCTGGCCGGCCGAGAAGCACAGCGTCACGTTCACCATGATGCCTTCGGAACGCAGCGCCTTGCAGCTCTTGAGACCGTCGGGCGTGAGCGGCACCTTGACCGCCACATTCTTGGCGATCTTTGCGAGCTTCCTGCCTTCCTCCATCATCGTCTTGTGGTCGGTGGCGACCGTCTCGGCGCTGACCGGCCCGGGCACCATGGCGCAGATTTCCTTGATCACCTCGAGCATCGGCCGGCCGGCCTTCATGATCAGCGAGGGATTGGTCGTCACCCCGTCGAGCAGGCCGGAGGCGGCGAGGTCCTTGATCTCGGCGACGTCGGCGGTATCGACGAAGAACTTCATATAAGCTTTCCCAATGGCCGGGGGTTCGGACGCGCGCGCTGCACAATTTCTAGCAGAAGGGGCCGCACCCGTGCGCCCTGAATCGGTGGAAAACGCCGTTCCCCGGACGGTGCGCGTGCTGCTGCCGCTGCCGCTGGCTGACGCCTATGACTACAGCGTCCCGGAGGGCCTGGATGTTGCACCAGGCCGCTTCGTGGTCGTGCCGCTGGGCCGGCGGGAGACCCTGGGCGTGGTGTGGGGCGGGGGCACCGGCGAGGTCCCTGCAGCCAAGCTGCGCGATGTCATCGAGGTGCTGCCGGCGCTGCCGATGGCTGACGCCCTGCGCCGCTTCGTCGATTGGGTCGCGGCCTATACGCTCTCGCCGCCCGGCGCGGTGCTGCGCATGGCCATGAGCAGCCCCTCGGCGCTGGAGGCGCCGCGAACCGAGCTGGTTTATCGCCCCGCCGTCGCGGCCGGCGACGACACGCTGAAGCTGACCGCCGCGCGCCGCCGGGTGCTGGAGGCGCTCAAGGACGGCCCGGCGATGGCCGCCGGCGAGCTCGCCCATCTCGCCGGGGTGGGCGCCTCGGTGGTCAAGACGATGGCTGCAGCCGGGCTGCTTGAAGCCCACGAACGCATCGTGCGCCGGTCTTTTCCCAAGCCCGACGGCGCGCACCACGGCCCGACGCTGTCGCCCGAGCAGAAGGCCGCGGCCGAGGCGCTGATCGCCAAGGTCGAGGAAAACGCCTTTTCGGCGACCCTGCTCGATGGCGTGCCGGGCGCGGGCAAGACAGAGGTCTATTTCGAGGCCGTCGCCGCCGCCTTGGCGGCCGGGCGGCAGGTGCTGGTGCTGCTGCCCGAAATCGCGCTCACCGCGCAGTGGCTCAGGCGCTTCGAGGACCGTTTCGGCTGCACCCCGGCGCCATGGCATTCGGGCCTGACCAGCCTCGAGCGCCGCGAGACCTGGCGGGCGATCGCCGAGGGCCGGGTCGGCGTCGTGGTGGGCGCGCGTTCGGCGCTGTTCCTGCCGTTCGCCGAGCTCGGCCTGATCGTGGTCGACGAGGAGCACGACACGTCGTTCAAGCAGGAAGACGGCGTCTGCTACAACGCACGCGACATGGCTGTGGTGCGTGCCCGATTGGTAAGTGCGCCGATCGTATTGGCGTCGGCCACGCCGTCGCTCGAGAGCGTGTTGAACGTCACCGCCGGCCGATATGGCGCGCTACACCTGCCGGCGCGCCACGGCGGCAATCAGCTCGCGACCATCTCCGCCGTCGATCTCAGGCGCCACGCGCCGGAGCGCGGCCGCTGGCTCTCCCCGCCGGTGCTCGCGGCGATGAAGCAGACCCTGGCCGCCGGCGAGCAGATCCTGCTGTTCCTCAATCGCCGCGGCTATGCACCGATCACACTCTGCCGTTCCTGTGGCAAGGGCATCGAATGCCCGCAATGCTCGGCCTGGTTGGTCGAGCACCGCTTTCGCCGCCAGCTGGTCTGCCATCACTGCGGCTACACCGAGCCGCCGACGCTCGCCTGTAAATCCTGCGGCGTGGCCGATCACTTCGTCGCCTGCGGCCCGGGCGTCGAGCGCCTTGCCGAAGAGGCGCACGAGTTCTTTCCCGATCGGCGCATCGAGCTCTTCACTTCCGATTCGCTGATGAACCGCGACGAGGCCACCGCCGCGGTCGAACGCATGGAAGCAGGCGAGATCGACATCCTGATCGGCACGCAGATGGCTGCCAAAGGCCATCACTTCCCAAATCTCACCCTGGTCGCTGTGATCGACGCCGATCTCGGGCTCAATGGCGGTGATCTGCGCGCCGCCGAGCGGACCTTCCAGTTGCTCTACCAGGTCGCCGGCCGCGCCGGACGTCATGAACGGCCCGGCCGCGCCCTGATCCAGACCCATGCGCCGGAGCATCCGGTGATGCAGGCGCTGGTCGCCAACGACCGCGACCGCTTCGTCTCGGCTGAGCTGGCCGGCCGCTCCGGCGCCGGCATGCCACCCTACGGGAGGCTCGCCTCACTGATCGTCTCCGGACCCGATCCCGTGGCGGTCGACAATGTCTGCGCGGCGATCGCCCGCCGGGTGCCGCAGCAGCAGGGGATCACAGTGCTCGGTCCCTCGGTGGCGCCGATGTCGCTGCTGCGCGGCCGGCACCGGCGCCGGTTTCTTCTCAAGACCGGCCGCGATACCGCGGTGCAGCCGGTGCTGCACGCCTGGCTCGCCCAGATCGGCTTGCCCGGTTCAGTGCGCTTGCAGATCGACGTCGATCCCTATTCCTTCCTGTGACAGAACGCGCGGAAAAGGCAGGTAATACGGGCTTTTAGCAACCTTGCGCCCAAGCAGGACGCATGGTAGCAACGCGCGCTTTTCCGGGGTGGGGCATGGTCGTTCTCCCGGAAAAAGCACCGGGGTTCAAGGACTTGCCGGCCCGAATGTTGGGCAGGGAGAGGCTCGTATCGTGTCAACATCCGCCACGACCGGCGTCGCCGGACGCTATGCCAGCGCGCTTTTCGAGTTGGCGGACACTGCCAAGGCGCTCGACCAGGTCGCCCAGGATCTCGACACCTTCAAGAAGCTTCTCGCCGAGAGCCCCGAGCTTTCCCGCCTCAGGGCAAGGCGCTGCTGGCGGTGCTCGATGCTGCCGGCATCTCGGGCTTGACCCGCAAGTTCATCGGTCTGGTGGCTGCCAACGGCCGCTCCCGCGATCTGCCGGCGATGGCCTCCGCCTATCTCGGCGACCTGGCGCGCCGCCGCGGCGAGACCAGCGCCGCCGTCACTTCCGCCGTGCCGCTGACGCCGCAGCAACTGCAGCAGCTTTCCGATGCGCTGCGCTCCGTGCTGGGTGGCGCCAAGGTTTCGATCGAGGCGCAGGTCAATCCCGACATTCTCGGCGGGCTCGTCGTGAAGGTCGGCTCGCGCCTCTTTGATTCGTCGATCCGCAGCAAGCTGCAGCGCCTGCAGCTTGCCATGAAGGGAGTTGCCTAATGGATATCCGCGCGGCCGAAATCTCGGCCATTCTGAAGCAGCAGATCGCCAACTTCGGCACCGAGGCCGAAGTCGCCGAGGTCGGCCAGGTGCTGTCGGTCGGTGACGGCATCGCGCGCGTCTACGGCCTCGACAGCGTCAAGGCCGGCGAGATGGTCGAGTTTCCGGGCGGCATCAAGGGCATGGCGCTGAACCTCGAGAAGGACAATGTCGGCGTCGTGATCTTCGGCGAGGACCGCACGATCCGCGAAGGCGATACGGTCAAGCGCACCGGCACCATCGTCGACGTGCCGGTCGGCAAGGGTTTGCTCGGGCGCGTGGTCGACGGCCTCGGCAACCCGATCGACGGCAAGGGCCCGATCGCCTCGACCGAGCGCCGCCTGGTCGAGGTCAAGGCGCCCGGCATCATTCCGCGCAAGTCGGTGAACGAGCCGATGCAGACCGGCCTCAAGGCCCTCGACTCGCTCGTCCCGGTCGGCCGTGGCCAGCGCGAGCTGATCATCGGCGATCGGCAGACCGGCAAGACGGCCGTCGCGATCGACACGTTCCTCAACCAGAAGGCCATCAACCAGGGCACCGACGAGAGCCGCAAGCTCTATTGCGTCTATGTCGCCGTCGGCCAGAAGCGCTCGACGGTCGCCCAGATCGTCAAGACGCTCGAGGACAATGGCGCGCTGGAATATTCCATCATCGTCGCGGCCACGGCTTCCGACCCGGCGCCGATGCAGTTCCTGGCGCCCTATACCGGCTGCGCAATGGGTGAGTACTTTCGCGACAACGGCATGCACGCCGTGATCGTGTACGACGATCTGTCCAAGCAGGCGGTGTCGTACCGCCAGATGTCGCTGCTGTTGCGCCGCCCGCCGGGCCGCGAAGCCTATCCCGGCGACGTGTTCTATCTCCATTCGCGCCTGCTCGAGCGCGCCGCCAAGCTGAACGAGAAGAACGGCTCGGGCTCGCTGACCGCGCTGCCGATCATCGAGACGCAGGCCGGCGACGTGTCGGCCTATATCCCGACCAACGTGATCTCGATCACCGACGGCCAGATCTATCTTGAGGCCGAGCTGTTCTACGCAGGCGTCAAGCCGGCGATCAACGTCGGCCTCTCGGTCAGCCGCGTCGGCTCGGCCGCCCAGATCAAGGCGATGAAGCAGGTTGC
>VBAF01000373.1:1693-5076 GCA_005884705.1 Alphaproteobacteria bacterium | reverse complement strand
GGCGTCTTCAACGAGAGCAAGACGGTGATGGGGCTGATGCCGCACCCGGAAAACGCCGTCGAGCCGATGTTCGGCGGCTGCGACGGCAAGGCGCTGTTCGAAGGCCTGGTCGAGGCCCTCTCGTGAGAAACATCCCGTGACCATCGCCAGCGAGAAAAATCCGCCTGTCAAACTGCCCAACGAGCCCACGATCACGCCGCAGATCGTGGCCGAGCACGGGCTGGCACCGGACGAGTACCAGCGCCTGCTCAAGATCATGGGCCGCGAGCCCACCATGGTCGAGCTCGGCATCTTCTCGGCGATGTGGAGCGAGCACTGCTCCTACAAGTCCTCGAAGGTCTGGCTGAAGAAGCTGCCGACCAGCGCGCCGTGGGTGATCCAGGGACCGGGCGAGAATGCCGGCGTGATCGATATCGGCGACGGCCAGGCCGCCATCTTCAAGATGGAGAGCCACAACCACCCGTCCTACATCGAGCCCTATCAGGGCGCGGCGACGGGCGTCGGCGGCATCCTGCGCGACGTCTTCACCATGGGCGCGCGGCCGGTCGCCAATCTCAACGCGCTGCGTTTCGGCGATCCGAAGCATCCCAAGACCCGGCATCTGGTGTCGGGCGTGGTCGCGGGCATCGGCGGCTACGGCAACTGCATGGGCATCCCGACGGTCGGCGGCGAGACCAACTTCCACGCCGCCTACAACGGCAACATCCTGGTCAACGCGATGACGGTGGGCATCGCGCCGACCGATCGCATCTTCTACGCAGCTGCCGCGGGAGTCGGCAATCCGCTGGTCTATGTCGGCTCCAAGACCGGCCGCGACGGCATCCATGGCGCGACCATGGCCTCGACCGAGTTCAGCGAGGACAGCGAGGAGAAGCGGCCGACGGTCCAGGTCGGCGATCCTTTCGTCGAGAAGCTGCTGCTCGAGGCCTGCCTCGAATTGATGGCGACCGACGCCATCGTCGCCATCCAGGACATGGGCGCGGCCGGCCTCACCTCGTCGTCGTTCGAGATGGCGGCCAAGGGCGGTCTCGGCGTCGTGGTCGAGCTCGACAAGGTGCCGATGCGCGAGACCGGCATGAATCCCTACGAGCTGATGCTGTCGGAGAGCCAGGAGCGAATGCTGATCGTGCTCAAGCCCGGCCGCGAGGAACTCGCCCGCAAGATCTTCGAGAAGTGGGAGCTCGACTTCGCGGTGATCGGCCGTCTCACCGACACCGAGCGCATGGTGCTGAGCTGGCACGGCGACGTGGTCGGCAACATCCCGATCCCGCCGCTGGTCACCGAAGCGCCGATGTACGAGCGGCCGTGGACTCTCACCGAGCTGCCGCCGGTGCTCGACGCTTCCAAAGTCCCCCCACCGAAGGACTGGAACGCCTCGCTGCTCGCGCTGATGAGCTGTCCCGACCTCGCGAGCAAGGCGTGGATCTGGCACCAGTACGATCACCTGATCATGGGCAACACCGCGATCCGGCCGCAGGATGGCGACGCCGCGCTGGTGCGCGTGCCCAGGAACGGCGCAGGGGCCGGCCACAAGGGCCTGGCGATGACCTCCGACTGCACGCCGCGCTACGTGCAGGCCCATCCCGAGACCGGCGGCCGGCAGGCCGTCGCCGAGGCGTGGCGCAACATCACCGCGACCGGCGCCAAGCCGCTCGCCGTGACCGACAACATGAACTTCGGCAATCCGCAGAAGCCCGAGATCATGGGCCAGTTCGCCGGCGCCATCATCGGCATGGCCGAGGCCTGCACGGTGCTCGACTTCCCGGTCGTCTCGGGCAACGTCTCGCTCTACAACGAGACCGAGGGCCGGCCGATCCTGCCGACCCCGACCATCGGCGCGGTCGGCGTGATCGAGGATATTGGGCACGCCGTCGGCTCGCGGCTCACGCAAGCAGGCCTCGCGATCATCCTGATCGGCGAGACCAAGGGCTGGCTCGGCCAGTCGCTCTACCTGCGCGAGCTGTGCGGCCGCGAGGAGGGCGCGCCGCCGCCGGTCGATCTCGCGGCCGAGCGCCGCAACGGCGACTTCGTGCGCGGCCAGATCGCGGCTGGCCGGGTCGATGCCTGCCACGATCTGTCCGACGGCGGCCTGCTCGCGGCGCTGGCCGAGATGTGCATTGCCGGCGGCACCGGCGTTACGCTGAAGCAGCCGGCCGGAACGGCCGTTCCGTCGCACGCGTTTTTCTATGGCGAGGATCAGGCGCGCTATCTCGTCGCCTCGGGCTGCGGCGACGAGATCCTCGAGGCGGCGCAGATCGCTGGCGTGCCGGCGGTGCGGCTGGGCTACTCCGGCGGCGCCTCGCTGGTGGTCGAGGGGCTGCTCTCGCTGCCCCTGACTGAGATCAGGCAGGCGCACGAGGATTGGCTGCCGACCTACATGAACGCCGCCGAATAAGGGGATTTCAAGCCATGCCGATGGCCGCCGAAGACATTGTCGCCCTGATCAAGCAGGGCATTCCCGACGCCGAGGTCGACATCCAGGACCTGGCGGGCGACGGCGATCACTATGCCGCCACGGTCGTTTCGCCGGCTTTCGCCGGCAAATCCAAGATCCAGCAGCACCAGATGGTCTATGGCGCACTGGGCGGGCGGATGGGCGGCGTGCTGCATGCGCTGAAGCTCACCACCATGGCGCAGAAGCCCTGAGCGTCTTATATTTGGGGTCAAATCTCCGGGAGTTTCCGATGAGTGAAGTATTCGACCGCATCCGCGACGAGATCACCAAGAACGACGTGCTTCTGTTCATGAAGGGCACGCCGGTGTTCCCGCAGTGCGGCTTCTCGGCCGCCGTGATCGACGTGCTGAGCCAGCTCGGCGTCAAGTTCCACAGCGTCAACATCCTGGTCGACCCCGACCTGCGTCAGGGCATCAAGGAGTTCAGCCAGTGGCCGACCATCCCGCAGCTCTACGTCAAGGGTGAGTTCGTCGGCGGCTGCGACATCATCCGCGAGATGTTCGAGACTGGCGAGCTCGAGCAGCTGATGAAGGAAAAGGGCGTCACGCTGGCGACGGCAGCGTAAGGGCGGTCTTTCTCCGTTCTGGACCGTGCGGGCTCTCGCGCTTCTGAAAGCGCTGCCGCCCGCCACGCGTTTGCTTACGCAAACGCGTAAGCCGCCATCGACAGATTGCCCGAGGTGAAGCTGCGGTGCAGCGACTTCCCCTTGGCGCCCTTGCCGGCGGCGCCGAACGCGACGTGCAGTGGCAGGAAATGCTCGTCGGTCGGATGGGCGTCGCGCGCATGCGGCGCTTCGGTCCGGTAGTTCGCCAGCGCCGCCTCGTCGCCCTTTTCCAGAGTCTCTGCCACCCAGTCGTCGAATGCCTTGGCCCACGGTTCGGGCTTGGCGCCGTGCTGGCCGCGCATCAGGCGGCGCAGATTGTGGGTG
>VBAF01000373.1:0-1467 GCA_005884705.1 Alphaproteobacteria bacterium | reverse complement strand
GTCGTCGGGGAAGCCGTAGAAATCATGGATCGTCTCGGGTCGCTCGGCGGTCGAAACCGCGGGCCGCTCGGTGTTCCAGTGGGCCGATACCGCCACGATCGCCTTGGGTCGCGGCAGCACGGTGCCGAGCGCCGCCAGGAAGTCCCGCGCGGGCAGGTTCTCCAGGATCAGGGTCGGCGACCCGTGCGACACGAAGACAGACGGCATCGACATTGCTTCAATCCTCGCACAACATCTGAAATCGGCAAACGAAGAGGTGGTTCATGCTGGGTCTGCGCCAACTGGCGATCCTTGCAACGGGTATATGGGCACTGATGGGGCCGGCGGCGACGGCTCAAACGACGCTGCGGCTGGTGGCGCATTCGGACCTCAAGGTCCTCGACCCGATCTGGACCACCGCGTTCATCACCCGCAACCACGGCTACATGATCTACGACGTGCTGTTCGCCAAGGACGCCAAGGGCGAGATCAAGCCGCAGATGGTCGACAAATACGAGGTCTCGCCCGACAAGCTGACCTGGACCTTCACGCTGCGGCCCGGCCTCGAATGGCACGACGGCAAGCCGGTCACTGCCGAGGATTGCGTCGCCTCGATCAAGCGCTGGGCGGCGCGCGACGCGCTCGGCCAGCAGCTGATAGGGGCGACCGCGGAGTTGATGGTGCTCGACCCGCAGAGCTTCCGGCTCACGCTCAAGGAGCCGTTCGGCCTGGTGCTCGAGGCGCTCGGCAAGCCCTCGTCCAACGTGCCCTTCATGATGCCCAAGAAGGTCGCCGAGACCGATCCCAACAAGCAGCTCGACGACTACACCGGCTCCGGCCCCTTCATCTTCAAGAAGGACGAATGGAAACCCGGCGAGAAGATCGTCTACGCCAAGAATCCCAAGTACAAGCCGCGCGACGAGCCGCCCTCGATGCTGGCCGGCGGCAAGGTCGCCAAGGTCGACCGGGTCGAGTGGCTGGCGATCAGCGATCCCGCCACGGCCGCCAATGCCCTGATCACTGGCGAGATCGACATCATCGAAGTACCGCCGCCCGACCTCTTCCCTATGCTGAAGGCGGACAGGAACATCGCGCTGTACGGCTGGAACCAAGCCGGCTCCCAGATCATCATGCGCATGAACCACCTGCATCCGCCGTTCGACAACGTGAAGGCACGCCAGGCGGTGATGTACTCGATTGCCCAGGAGGATTTCCTGCGCGCCCAGGTCGGTGATCCGGAGATCTACCGGACCTGCAACGCGCCGCTGGTCTGCGGCTCGAGGTACGAGAAGAGCTATGGCGACCTGCTGATCAAGCCCAACTTCGAGAAGTCGAAGGCGCTGCTCAAGGAGGCGGGCTACGACGGCAAGCCGATCGTGATGATGCACCAGACCGACCTGCAGTCGTCCAACCAGCTGCCGGCCGTCGGCAAGCAGCTGCTCGAGAGGGGCGGCTTCAAGGTCGACGTGCAGTCGACCGACTGGCAGA
>VBAF01000372.1 GCA_005884705.1 Alphaproteobacteria bacterium | reverse complement strand
GCGCAGCTTGCGGTCGAGCGCCGAGAACGGCTCGTCGAGCAGCAGCAGCTTGGGGCCGACGGCGAGCGCCCGCGCCACCGCGACCCGCTGCTGCTGGCCGCCCGACAAGGCGCGCACCGAGCGGTCGGCGAAAGCCGAGAGATGGACCAGCTCGAGAAAGCGCGTCACCGCGGCGCGCGTCTCGCTGGCCGCGCGGCGGCGCGCCTTGAGGCCGAAGGCGACGTTCTCGGCGACGGTGAGGTGCGGGAACAGGGCGTAGTTCTGGAACACCACGCCGACATCGCGCTTGTGCGGCGGCCGGGCGGTGATGTCGGCGCCGTCGAGCCGCACCCTGCCGCGGTCGGCGGCGAGCAGCCCGGCGACGATGCGCAGCAACGTGGTCTTGCCGCAGCCCGACGGGCCGAGCAGCGACACGAACTCGCCGGCGCCGACCCGCAGATCGACGCCGCCCAGCACCATGGTCGCGCCGAACGCCTTCTCTGCGCCGGCGATGTCGAGAAAGGAGTCCGACACGCGACCTACATCGCCATGTCGCGATCCCAGCGCTTGACCCAGTCGGCGCGATCGCGCGCCACCACAGCCCAGTCGATCGGATGGACGGTGGCGTTGGTCGGCATGCCCGGCGGCACCGGCGCATCCTTGTTGGTCGGCAGCGAGTAGGTCGCCACCGCGAGCCTGGCCTGCACCTCGGGGTCGATCATGGTGTTGATGAAGGCGGCGGCGAGCTCGGGCTGCGGGCCGCCCTTCACCAGCGCGGCGCCGAGCGGCAGGGAGAAGATGCCTTCCTTGGGCGCCACGGCGTCGACCGGCGCGCCCGCCGCCTTGCGCTCGAGCGCCACTTGCGAGATCGCGCCGGCGATCATGTAGCCTTCGCCTTGCTCGAGCAGATTGAAGGCCTGCGGCATCTGCGTATAGACGGTGAGCAGGTTGGGCTTCAGCGTCACCAGCTTCTTGAAGCCGGCATCGATGTCCTTCTGCGCCTCGGCCATCGGCTTGCCGGTCGCCAGATGCGCGGCCATGAACAGGTTGACCAGCCCTTCGGTGTTCTGCAGCGAGGGCACGACGACCCGGCCCTTGTACTTGGGATCGTAGATGTCGGCCCACGAGGACGGCACGGTGCCCTTCATCGCCTTGGGATTGTAGGCGATGCCCATCCACGGCTGCAGGTAGTTGCACCACATGCCGTCCTGGTGGACGGTGCCGGGCTTGAGCTGCGCCAGATTGGGCACCGCGGCCGGCGTCATCTTCAGCAGCAGGCCCTCGGCGATCGCCGGGATCATCACCGGATCGTCCATCATCACGACCGACAGATACTGCTTGTCCTTGTTCTTCTGCATCTTCTCGAGGTTGACCAGCGAGCGGGTCCCCTCGAACACGATCTTGCACGAGGTCTTCTTCTCGAAGGTCGGCCCGACCACGCCCTCGACGAAGCTCTTGTGGCTGGCCGCACCGCCGACGACGATTTCCTTCCCTTGCGCCCGGACGATGCCCGGCGCGGCAAGCGTCACGGTCGCAGCACCCGTCGCGGCGAGAACCGCCCTGCGGTTCAGCATGAGATGATTGGATTTGGCCATGAGATCTCCCCTTCGGCGGGAAGCGTAGCAAGGAAGATGCCGGCCGCCAGATCGAATTACGGAAAAGCGGTGGGTTTCTTCAGCCCGGCGTCTTGAGGCGCGCCACTTCTTCTTCCAGCTCCTTGATGCGCGCGACCAGCTTGTTCACCGCCGGCGCCATCTCGGCCTCGCTGTAACGCGCGGTGATGTGCTGGCGGCAGTTCACGTCCCAGGCCTCGAGCTCGAACACGATCGCCCGCTCGGGCCGCGCTTTGTAGGCCGGATCGACCAGCCGCTCCATCAGCGCGATATCGCCCTCGACCACCCGCGCGCGGCCCCACAGCTTGAGCCGCTGCTGGGTCGAGAAGTGCGGGATGAAGATGTGCGCGCGGTCGTTCTCCTTGAGATGGCCGAGCGTGATGTACTGGCGGTTGCCGCCGAAGTCGGCGAAGGCCAGCAGCTTGGGGCCGATCGCCTTCAGGAAGCCCGGCGGCCCGCCGCGATGCTGGACATAGGGCCGACCGTCGGCGCTCGCGGTCGCCAGGAAGAAGGTGTCGATGGCATCGAGGAACTGGCGGAGATTGTCGGTGATCTCGGTCGCCCATTCGCGGTCGGTGAACTTCGCGCGAGATCCCAGTCGCTCCTGCTCCGCCTTGACCGCCGCAGAGAACAGGACGTCTTCGGGACCGCTCATGACCTACTCCAGCTTCTTGCCCAGTTGGCCCGCGACTTCCTGGATGAACTGCCAGGCGACGCGGCCGGACCGGGCGCCGCGCGTCACCGACCATTCGACCGCCTGCTTGCGCAGCTCCTCGGCCGGCACGCCGAGCTGGTAGCGCCCGGCGTAGCCCTCGATCATGGCGAAGAAGGTGTCCTGGTCGGCGTTGTGGAAACCAAGCCACAGGCCGAAGCGGTCGGACAGCGAGACTTTCTCTTCCACGGCCTCGGAAGGATTGATCGCCGTCGAACGCTCGTTCTCGATCATGTCGCGCGGCATCAGGTGGCGGCGGTTGGAGGTGGCGTAGAACACCACGTTCTCCGGCCGCCCCTCGATGCCGCCCTCGAGCACCGCCTTGAGCGACTTGTAGGCCGCGTCCTGGCCGTCGAAGGAGAGGTCGTCGCAGAACACCACGAAGCGCCGCTCGGTCTCGCGGATGCGGCCGAGCAGGGCGGGCAGCGAGGGGATGTCCTCGCGATGGATCTCGATCAGGGCGAGCGGGCCGGGCGGCCCACCCATCTCGCGGTTCACGTGGGCATGGACCGCCTTCACGATCGAGCTCTTGCCCGAGCCACGCGAGCCCCACAGCAGGGCGTTGTTGGCAGGCAGGCCCTTGGCGAAGCGCCGCGTGTTGTCGAGCAGGGTCTCCTTCTGCCGCTCGATGCCCTGCAGAAGGTCGAGCTCGACCCGGTTGACCTTGGGCACCGCCTCCAGCCGATGGCCTGATGCGTGCCAGACATAGGCCTCGGCGCCCTTGATGTCGGCACCGGCCGGCGTCGGCGGGGCGAGCCGGTCGAGCGCCTCGGCGATACGTGAAAGCGTGGCTTTAAGCTCTTGATCCATCGTCATCCAGGGCCCATGTCGGGGCCAAAAGTCGGGCCGAAAAGGGGGCGACCATATCGCCCCGCCCTTGCGTTGCAAAGCCGCCAAGGGCGGCTATAGTCCGCGCGCTTTTCGGCGGCCGAAAAGAAAGATCGGAGCAGGGACGATGTTCATCTCGGAAGCGTGGGCGCAGGGCGCCGGCGGCAGCTCGGATTTCCTCGTCCAGCTTTTCCCGCTGGTCCTCATCTTCATCGTCTTCTACTTCCTGCTGATCCGGCCGCAGCAGAGCAAGATGAAGCAGCAGCGCGAGATGCCGCGTCGTCACCGGCGGCGGCATCATCGGCCTGGTCACCAAGGTGATCGGCGACAACGAGCTTCAGGTGGAACTCGCAGAAGGCGTGCGGGTGCGCATCATCAAGGGGACCATCACCGATATCCTGACGCGCGGCGAGTCGGTGCGCGGCGGCAAGGAGTCCGAGGAGGACGACAAGCCGATGCTGCCGTCCAAGGCGGGCGAGCCGGCCGAGCGCAAGAGCCTGCTGGGCAGCCTGGGCGGCCTGTTTGGCGGCAAGAAGTAAGTCCCCAAAGGTATCATAGGGCATCATGCTCAATCTTCCGCGTTGGCAGGTCATCGGCATCATCGCCGTAACGCTGCTGGCCGCCCTGTTCGCACTGCCCAACCTGCTGCCGGCCGGCGTGCTCGACAAGCTGCCCGGCTGGTACCAGCAAAGCCGCATCAATCTCGGACTCGACCTGCGCGGCGGCGCGCATTTCCTGCTCGAAGCCGACCTGCGCTCGGTGCTGAACGAGCGGCTGACCAACCTGTCCGATTCGGCGCGCGGCGAGCTGCGCAAGCAGCAGATCGGCTTCAAGGACGTGACGGTGCAGGCCGGCAGCGCGGTGGTCGTGGTGCTGCGCGACGAGAGCCAGCGCGCCAAGGCGGTCGAGTCGATCCGCGTCCTCGATCCCTCGCTGCAGATCACCGGCCAGGGCGACACGATCCAGCTCGCCTTCTCCAACGTCGACCTGGTGCGCAAGAAGAAGGAAGTGATCGACCAGTCGATCGAGATCCTGCGCCGCCGCGTCGACGAGACCGGCACCATCGAGCCGACCATCACGCGCCAGGGCGACGACCGCATCCTCCTGCAGGTGCCGGGGATCAAGGACACCACCGACCTCAAGCGCAAGATCAACCAGACCGCCAAGCTCACCTTCCACCTGGTCAACGAGGACGTGGCGCAGACCGGCCAGAACGTGCTGGCCAACCTGCCGCCGACCACTTTCCTCGCGCCGACCCGCGAGGGCATGCAGGCGCTGCGCCAGACCAACCCCAAGGCCTACGAGGAGATACTGAGCGCCAATCCGCGGCTCACGCCCGAGCAGGTCTGCCGGCGCTACCAACCGCCTTGCCTGCCGGTGTTCAAGCGCATCGTCGTGGGCGGCGAGGACCTCGACGACGCCAAGGCGACCTTCGAGCAGCAGCAGGGCGGGCGGC
>VBAF01000371.1 GCA_005884705.1 Alphaproteobacteria bacterium | reverse complement strand
CCTCGAGCTGGACCGCCGAGGCCTACAAGACGGCTCCGGCTCCGGCGCCGGCGCCAGTTTCGGAGCCGACAACTGCCGTGGCCGAAACCGCTGCCGTGGCCGAAACCGTGCCCCCTCCGCCGCCGGTGCCTCCGGCCAAGGCGGTCGCCGCCAAGTCGGTGAAGAAGAAGACCAAGGCTCAAGCCAAGGCGGTCAAGAAGCCGTCACCAAGTCAGGTGGCGTCTGTCCCCTGAGCAGGAAGGCCTCGAGATTGTCGAGCGCCTTGAAGCCCATCGCGTTGCGCGTTTCGACCGTGGCCGAGCCCATGTGCGGCAGCAGGAACGCGTTCTGTAGCCCGTAATAGCCCTGGTGGATCTTCGGCTCGCCGTCGAACACATCGATGCCGGCCGCGAACAGATGGCCGCTCTTCAGCGCCGCGATCAGCGCCTCGTCGTCGACCACGCCGCCGCGGGCCGTGTTGACCACGATCGCGCCCTTGGGCAGGCGGGCGATGCGCTCGGCATTCACCCACTTGCGCGTCGCCGCCGTCATCGGCGCGTTGATCGACAGGAAGTCGCAATGCGGCAGCATGTCGTCGGGCTTGGCGTGGAAGACCGCGCCCTTCTCGAGCTCGGGCGAAAGCCGGCTGCGGTTGCTGTAGTGGATGGTCATGCGGAAGGCGCGCGCCCGCTCGGCCAGGGCCTGGCCGATCCGGCCCATGCCCAGGATGCCGAGCCGCTTGCCGGTCACCTGCACGCCCATCAGCTGGGTCGGCTCCCAGCCGACCCAGCTGTGGGTCCGCAGCATGGTGGTGCCTTCGTGCGCCCGACGCGCCGCGCCCAGCAGGCAGAGCATGGCGATGTCGGCGGTGGCGTCGGTCAGCACGTCGGGCGTGTTGCTGACCAGGATGTTGCGCTTGGCGGCGGCCGCCACGTCGACATGCTCGTAGCCGACCGAGAAGGTCGCGATCATGCGCACCGAGGCCGGCAGCTTGGCTATGGTGTCGGCATTCAGCGGGTCGCCCGCCGCGCACAGGATGCCGTCGAAGCCCTCCGCTGCTTTGACCAGCGCCGGGCCGTCATGGAGCTTGTCCAAGGGGTTGAGCCGGGCGTCGAAATGGGCCGCCAGCCGGGCCTCCACGTCGGGCGGGAAATGCCGCGTGGCGAGTACGCGCGGTTTGCGGTCGGTCATGGACGGTAATCCCCCTGTGCAGCCCTGACGCAGGCGATGTTTCTGGAAATCGGCGGGTATGGATATTACGCTTGAGCATCCGGCTACAAGGCCTTGCCCTCAGCCATTTGCCCGTTGCCTATCCTTAGTTTTCGCCGTCCTCGCGTTCCCACCGCAGTCTGCTTCGCGGCGGTCTGCGTCGTCGCCGTGCTGGTTCTGTGGATAAGTCAGGCGGCCGACGCCCAGCAGCGGGTCGAAGCGCCACCGCCCGACGTCGTTCTCGTGCCCCATCGCGCGAGCTACGAGATGAAGCTTTCGGTGGCGCGACCCAACAGCGGCATCGTCGAGGTCAACGGCAACATGGTGCTGGAGACCGTCGACTCCTGCGACGGCTGGAACATCAAGCAGCGCATCAAGCTCACCTTCCTGCGCAACGACGGCGAGGAGTTCGAGACCGATTCGAATTTCACCAGCTACGAGTCCAAGGACGGGCTCGAGCTGCGCTTCAGCGTGCGCAACGTGCAGAACGACGAGGTCGAGGAGGAGCTGCGCGGCCAGGCCGATCTCGAGGGCATCGGCGGCAAGGGCCGGGCGAGCTTTACTCTCCCCGAGGCGCGCAGCTTCGACCTGCCGTCCGGCACACTGTTCCCGACCAGCCATCTGGCGCTGATCATCAAGCACGCCCGCCAGGGCGACAAATCGGTCTCCTACAAGGTGTTCGACGGCGCGCGGCTCGACGGCGCCTTCCAGGTCAACGCGGTGATCGGCCGGCCGCCCAAGCCGCCGGCCGGCGCGCCGGCGGTGCGCGGCGACGGCAGCCTGCTGCGCCAACCTGCGTGGGGGGTGCGCTTTGCCTTCTTCGCCAATGGCGACCAGGGCGCGCCGCCGGAGTATGAATTGGCGCTCGATTTGCTGGCCAACGGCGTCGCCCGCTCGATGCTGCTTGACTACGGCGACTTCGCCGTCGATGCGCGTCTGATCCAGATCCAAGCCCTGCCGAGGCCGAAATGCTGATCCTCCGTTCCCTGTCACTTGCTGCCCTCGCTGCGGCGGCGGCGCTGCCCGCCGCCGGGCAGGAGCTGCAGCCGCATCGCGCGGTCTATTCGGTGTCGATGCTGGAGAAGGGCAAGGCCGGCATGGGCGCGCCCGGCACCTACGCGTTCGAGCTCAAGCAGACCTGCGACGGCTACGTCATCTACCAGCGCATGCGGCTGGAGGTCGAGGGCGCCAAGGGAATGGCGGTCAGCGAGCAGACCTCGCAGATGAGCGAGAGCCGCGACGGCCGCAAGCTCAAGTTCGAGCACCGCAGCCTGCTCAACGGCAAGCCGTCCACCACCCTGCGCGGCGACGCCGCCCTCGACGACGACGGCGGCGGCCAGTCGCTGTTCAGCGATCCCGAGGGCCAGTCGGTAGGGTTGCCCAAGGGCACGCTGTTCCCCAATGCGATGACCCGCGCCACCATCCAGCACGGCAAGGCCGGCGACGGCGGCTTCGACGCGCTGTTCTTCTTCGGCGACAAGATGAAGCCGCCGCAGTCGGTCAACATGGTGATCGGCCGGGTCCCCAAGCGGCTGGCCGACTTCAAGATCCCCGAGGGCGGCGAGGCGCTCGCCGAGAATCGCGGCCGCATCTACTACCGCGGCGCCTTCTTCAACACCGATCCCAAGGACAAGAACGGCGGCGAGGCGGCCTACGAGATGAGCAGCCTGATGCTCGACAACGGCATCGAGCTCTACGGCACCCACGAGGAGGGCGAGGGCGGCATCGAGTACCGCATCAGCCGCCTCGAGCCGTTGCCCAAGCCGACCTGCAACTGAGCGCGGGCGATGTCCGGCCTCGCACCCGAGCAGGCCGTCGATCGCCTGGACGAGCTCCACACCCTGGCGTGCGACGCGCTGCGCGGCGCGCTGGCGCGCTTCACCGCCAGCGGCGTGCCGCCCAGCCCCGAGGAGCGCGCCGCCTTCCGCTATCCCGAGCTGCGCGTGCAATGGCAGCCGTCGGGTGCGGTGCCCTTCACCTGGCGGTCGTGGGCCAAGTTCCAGTCGCCCGGTCT
>VBAF01000370.1 GCA_005884705.1 Alphaproteobacteria bacterium | reverse complement strand
GGCCGCGGCCATGCCGGTGCCGCGCGTGTCATGCAGGTGCAGCGAGATCTCGAGCTCCGGCCATTTATTGCGGATCGCCCCGATCAGCCGCTCGACCGACTGCGGTGTCGCCCATCCCATGGCGTCGGTCAGCTTGATGCCCTTGAGCTTGAAGCCCGCGAGCTCGGCTTCGTCGAGCGCCTGCTGCACCCGGTGCAGGATCAGGTCGGTCGACAGCTCGCCCTCGTAGTTGCAGCCGAAGGCGCCGAGGATGACGCCCCATTCGACCGGCATGCCGCGATCCTTGAAGGTCTTGAGCGACATGCGCTGCTCGACCAGCGCGTCGGGCACCGACTTGCCGATGTTCTTGCGCGAGAAGGTGTCGGAGGCTGTGACCCGCACGCCGCCATCGACATGCAGCGGTCCGCGCAACGCGCGCTCGAGGCCCTGCTGGTTCAGCCACAGCGCGCTGTATTCGATGCCGGGCTTGCGCCGGATCGCCTCTGCCACCTGCTCGGCGTCGGCCATGGTCGGCACACGCTTGGGGTTGACGTGGGAGACGCAGGCGATGTGCTTGAGCCCGGTGTCGGCAAGCGCCTCGATGAGGCGGACCTTGTCGGCCACCGGGATCATCTTCTTCTCCGACTGGAAGCCCTCGCGAGGGCCTTCCTCGGCAATGCTGACACGCTTGGGCAGGTCGGACATCAGTTGCTCCTTGGTGGGCGTCAGCCCTCTTCCTGGAAGGCTTCCTGGCGCGCCTTCTTGATACTGGGCAAGGCCATCAGCACCAGCAGCACGGCGGTGGCGATCAGCAGGCCGAGGCTGATCGGCCGTTGCAGGAACACCATCGGGTCGCCGCGCGACAGCAGCATGGCGCGCCGGAAATACTCCTCCATCTGTGGGCCAAGCACGAGGCCCAGGAGGAATGGCGCCCCCTCGCAACCGAGGCGGACGAACATGTATCCGACGACGCCGAACATCGCGACCTGCAGCACGTGGAAGGAGCTGTTCTGCAGGCTGTAGGCGCCGATGCAGCAGAACAACAGGATGGCGGGGGCGAGGAAGCGGTAGGGCACGGTGAGCAGCTTCACCCACATGCCGATCATCGGCAGGTTGATGATGACCAGCATCAGGTTGCCGACCCACATCGAGGCGATCATGCCCCAGAACAGGTCCGGCTTCTTGGTCATCACCTCGGGGCCGGGCTGGATGCCCTGGATGATCATGGCGCCGACCATCAGCGCCATCACGGCGTTCGATGGAATGCCGAGCGTCAGCATCGGGATGAACGAGGTTTGCGCCGCGGCGTTGTTGGCGGCTTCCGGAGCAGCCACGCCTTCGACCGCGCCCTTGCCGAAGATTTCCGGCGTCTTGGAGAGCTTTTTCTCGAGAGTATAGGCCGAGAAGGCGCCGAGGGTCGGGCCGCCGCCGGGCAGCACGCCCAGGAGCGAGCCGAGCGCGGTGCCGCGGACGACCGCGGGCCAGGCGCGACGGGCTTCCTCCCGGGTGGGCCAGAGCGAGGTCACCTTGATCGCGCCGGAGCGCGACATTCGTCGTTCGAGGTTGACGACGATCTCGGCGATGCCGAACAGGCCCATGGCGATCGGCGCGAAGTCGATGCCATCCGACAATTCGGGGATGTCGAAGGTGAAACGCTGGGCGCCGGTGTTCACGTCGGTGCCAACCAGGCCGAACAGCAGGCCGAGGAACACCATGGCGATCGCCTTGAGGACCGAGCCGCTGGCCAGCACGACGGCCGCCACCAGACCCAGGGCCATCAGCGAACAGTAGTCGGCGGGCCCGAATTTCTGCGCCATGCGTGTGAGCGGTTCGGCGAAGACCACGATGATCAGCGTGCCCACGGTGCCGGCGAAGAACGAACCGAGCGCCGAGATCGACAGCGCCGCACCGGCGCGGCCGTTGCGGGCCATCTGGTAGCCGTCGAGGCAGGTCACGACCGACGACGCCTCGCCCGGCAGGTTGACCAGGATCGACGTCGTCGAGCCGCCGTACTGCGCGCCGTAGTAGATGCCGGCGAGCATGATCAGCGCCGCGGTCGGCGGCAGGTGGAAGGTGATCGGCAGCAGCATGGCGATGGTCGCCACCGGGCCGATGCCGGGCAGCACGCCGATGAGCGTGCCGACCATGCAGCCGACCAGCGCGTAGAACAGGTTCTGGAAAGTGAGCGCGACGCCGAAGCCGAGCGTCAGATTATGCAGAAGGTCCATCTCACCACACTCCGCGAAGGACAGAGATGTTCATCTGCAGGCCGACCTTGAACACGATGATGCAGAGGATCGACAGCACGACCATGTTGAAGATCACCTCGGTGATCTTGAACTCGTCGCCGCCCAGGGATGCGATCAGGACGAGCACGATCAGCGACGGAATCAAGCCGGCCGGGACGAACGCGGGGACGAAGCTCATCGGCTCGAAGAGCACGGCAAAGAGGACGATGCCGATGGTGACCATCGTGATCGGCCGCCATTGCGGTGCTTCGGTCCGTTCGCCCTGGGTGAACAGGGCCATGACGGAGATGACGCCGCCCAGCGCCAGCATGATGTAGGCGAGCATGTGGGGCACGTAACCCGGCCCCATGCGCACGGTCGTGCCCATCTGCAGATGGCGCCCGAACCAAAGGGCGGTAAGGCCGAAGGCGATGAACATCACCCCGGACAAGAAGTCCTTGCTTAGCAATCGGCTCAACGATGCCTCCCCAACGCCAGCTCGTTATCGAGATTTTGGGCCCAAAACCCTAGGCCGAACCCGTCCCAATAAACACGATTCATGCGCTCCCCCCAAGCCCCAACTTCACGGCCGCACCAGAATGCGGACCGCGATGGCGCACAGGCAGAGCGCGAACGCCTGCCGCAATAGCATGACCGGGACGTGAGTCGACCAGCGGGCGGCACTGGGCGCGACAAAGAGCGCCGCGACAGCGCCGCCACGCAAAACAAGGCGAGGGCGCCGACCGACGATCGGTGCGCTTGCCCGCGCGATCAGCCAGGCCGCGAGCGGATGGAGGGCAAAAAAGCGAGGCGCCCGAGCGGCTTGGGACGGCTTATTGTATTCATCGGGACGGGCGAGCAAACTCGCGGCCAAAGTGAATAGGCGTTCAGGCAGGGGCTTTCGGTGGCGAGACGCGGTGCGGAGTATGTCGGCACGATGCCGGTGCAGGAGAGGCACCGCTTCGACGAGCAACGGCTCGCCCGCTTCATGGCCGAGCACGTGGCCGGCTTCACAAGCCCGGTCGCGGTCGAGCAGTTCAAGGGCGGCCAGTCCAATCCGACCTACCGGCTGACCGACGGCGCGGGCCGGCGCTATGTGCTGCGCCGCAAGCCGCCGGGCAAGCTCCTG
>VBAF01000409.1 GCA_005884705.1 Alphaproteobacteria bacterium | reverse complement strand
TCGATGCGGCGCTCGTACATGATCGCCTGGCGCGCGATGCGGTCGCCGACGAAACGCGCCAGGCGCAGGTTGGACATTCCCGGGATGATGCCTTCCTTGCGCGCCGGCAGGGTCATGTACGCATCGCTGGCGGCGATGTTGAAGTCGGTCGCCAGCAGGATCTGGCAGCCGCCGCCGATCGCGAAGGTCTCGACCGCCGAGATCCACAGCTTCTCGATCGAATCGCCTGCCACCTCGTCGGGCGGCACGTCGGGCCGGGCGAGGCCGCGGAACATCTTGTTCACGAAGCCCAAGTCGCGGATCAGGAACCACAGGAACGGGATCTTGCCGTAGTAGAGGTGCGTCAGGTTGATGCCGGCGTTGAACACGCGCCGGCCGGCATACTTGCCCTCCGGCACCACGTCGCCGCGCAGCACCGCGACCTGGCTGTCGGGATCGAGGATGCAGACGTCGGCGCCGATCTCGGTCGCGGGCTGGGTCGCATTGTCCTCGGCGTTGAGGAAGCGCTCGTTGGAGAGCAGCAGCACGGCCGCCTTGCCGTGGCGCTCGACCTTGGCGGTGCCGAGATCGAGTCGGCCGTCGCGCCGAAACTTGGCCAGCGCTTCGGCCGATTCCTCGCGCGGCAGCAGCATGGCGTGGCAGAGATGGCGGCCGCATTCGGGATCGGCGAGGAACTGGTTGGCGAGGATGCCCTGGTCGATCTCGACGCCGTCCTTGTCCGCCTGCTTCTTCTCGGACTCGGCGTCGACCTCGGCCTTGGTCGGCACCAGACCGGGCACGATCGCTGCCGCGTCGTAGACCAGCCGTTCGAGGCGCACGAACTTGCCGCGCCGGTCGGTCAGCCTGTCGTAGAGCGTGCCGGCATGGCGGCGCAGGAAGGTGTAGCGGGCGTCGCGCGCGGCCTGCTTGCCCGGCTTGCCGCGCCAGTAGGCGGCGAAGGCGACGACGTCCGCGGCGAAATCGCCGCGCAGCCCCGGCGCCGCAACGACCGTGTCCATGTGCGCTTCCCGACCCGAAGAAAATTGGAGCGGGCGACGGGATTTGAACCCGCGACCTACGGCTTGGGAAGCCGACGCTCTACCCCTGAGCTACACCCGCTTTTAAGGCTTTCTAGGCCTTCAGCGGGCTGACACCAGAAGAACTCGCCGTCGTCGCCAAGGCCACGGCCTTCGCGGCGGAGCATGTCGCACCCAATGCCGCGCGCTGGGAATGGGAGCGGCACTATCCGCTCGAGACCATCAAGCGCGCCTGTGCGGCCGGCCTCAACACCATCGAGCTGGCCAAGCAGCACGGCGGGCAGGGGCTGCGCTTCTCCTGCAAGCTGCGCGCCTTCGAGGAGATCGCCAAGGCGGACTTCGCCTTTGCCTTCGCGCTGATCAACCATCACAACGCCTGCGCCCGCTTTGCCCGCGACGGCAAGCCCGCGCATGTCGCGCGCTTGCTGCCGCGCATGCTGACCGGCGAGCTGATCGGTTGCGCCGGCTTGAGCGAGCCCGGCGTCGGCAGAGATGAAAGCCGAGCGGGTCGCGGGCGGCTGGAAGCTCAACGGCGCCAAGGCCTGGATCACCAATGCCGCGGTCGCCGGCCTTTCCATCGCCTACGCGCAGACCGACAGGAGCCAGGGTTATCGCGGCATTGCCTGCTTCGCGATCGAGGCGGAGCGGCCGGGCTTCCAGCGCGACACGCCGTTCGAGTTGCACGGCGGCCACGCGATCGGCGTCGGCGGCTTCCGCCTGGTCGACTACATCGCGCCGGACGAGGCGCTGCTGCATCCGCCGGGCGCGGCATTCAAGAGCGCGCTCGCCGGCATCAACGGCGCGCGCACCTACGTCGCCGCGATGTGCTGCGGCATGCTGCACGCCGCGTTGGAAACGGCGGTGCGCTACACCGGGCAGCGCCAGACCTTCGGCCAGAAGGTGATCGAGCATCAGGGCGTGCGCTGGAAGCTGGTCGATGCCGCGACCGACCTCGAGGCGGCGCGGCTGCTCACCTATCGCGCCGCCCGGCTGATCGACGAGGGCAAGGACGCCGTGCTGCCCGCGGCCCACGCCAAGAAGTTCGCCACCGACATGGCGCTGCAGCGCATCGCCGACTGCATCCAGGCGATGGGCGCCAATGGGCTGCGCGCCGAATATCCGCTGGCCCGCCACCTCGCCGGCGCCAAGATCGCCGCCTACACCGACGGCTCGATCGAAATGATGAACGAGCGCATTGGCGCCGCCCTGCCGCAGGTGTTCGGATGATCCTGTCGACCGTCGAGATGCACACCGGCGGCGAGCCGACGCGCATCGTCGTCGACGGCTGGCCGCCGCTCGCCGGCGCGACCCTGCTCGACAAGCGGCGCGAGGCGCGCGAGCGGTTCGATCCTCTGCGCCGCGGCCTGATGCTCGAGCCGCGCGGCCATGACGGCATGTATGGCGCGCTGCTGGTCGAGCCCGACCATCCCGAGGCCGACCTCGCCGTGCTGTTCATGCACAACGAGGGCTGGTCGACGATGTGCGGCCACGCGACGATCGCGCTCGCCCGCTGGGCGGTCGAGAGCGGCCGCGTGGCGGGCCCGACGGTGCGCCTGCAATGTCCGTGCGGGCTCGTCGTCGCGACCGTCGTGGCGGATGGTTCGGTCCGCTTCGAGAGCGTGCCGTCCTTCGCCTATGCGCTCGATCGCCTCGCGCCGACCGAGACCTGGGGACCGGTCACCGTCGACATCGCCTATGGTGGTGCGTTCTACGCGTTCCTTCCGGCCGATTCGATCGGCCTCGATCTGCGTCGCTCGCCGATGCGGGCGATCGCCGATGCCGGCGAGGAGATCGCGCGCGCTGTCGCCAGGGCCGTGCCGATCGAGCATCCGGCCGAGCCTGATCTCGCGTTCCTCTACGGCACGATCCTGACCGACGGCGGAGACGGCGCGTCGGCTTCCAGCCGCAACGTCTGCATCTTCGCCGGCCGGCAGATCGATCGCAGCCCGACCGGCAGCGGCGTCAGCGCCCGCCTGGCGCTGCAGATGGCGCGGCGCCAAGCCCGGCTCGGCGAGCAGCGGACGTTCGAGAGCTGCACCGGCGCAGTCTTCACCGGCAAAACTTTGCGTGAGGCGCCGCCGGTCGGTCCGCGCAAAAGCGTGATCGTCGAAGTCGGCGGCATTGCGCACGTCACCGGCGAGAGCTGCTTCCGCTTCGACGCAGACGACCCGCTGCGCGACGGCTTCACCCTCGATCAGGCGTTATGAGCGCGCCGCAGGGCCTGGTCGAGATCGTCGTGGAGGTCGCCCGCATCCTCCATGCCGACCGACAGCCGCAGCAGATCGGTCGGGCAGGGCGTGCCGGGGCCCTCGATGCTGGCGCGATGCTCGATCAGGCTCTCGACGCCGCCGAGCGAGGTCGCGCGCTTCCACAGCTCGACCCGCGCCGCGGTCGCGATGGCGGCGCGCTCGCCACCCTTGATGCGCACCGACAGCATGCCGCCGAAACCGCCGGTCATCTGCTTCTTGGCGACGGCGTGGCCGCCGAACGAGGGCAGGCCGGGATAGAGCACCTCCGCCACCATCGGGTGTTCGGCGAATTTATGCGCCAGGGCTTCGGCCGAGCGGCAGGCCCATTGCACGCGCGGGAACAGCGTCCGCATGCCGCGCATCAGCAGCCACGCCTCGGTCTGTCCCAGGATGGTGCCGAGCTGGGCGCGGATGGCGCGCAGCTTCGCCCAATGCGCGTCGTCGCGCGCGCCGACCAGCGCGCCGGCGATGAGGTCGGAATGGCCGTTGAGGTACTTGGTCGCCGAATGCATGACGAGGTCGGTCGACCGCGAGCAGCGCGCCGGCCTTGTGTGCGATTTCGCACGCTGCGGCGATGTCGCTGACCGCCCAGGTCGGATTGGCTGGCGTCTCGAGCCAGACCAGCTTGGTGGTGCCGGGCCGAACGGCCGCGGCAATCGCGTCGGTCCGCTCGGCGTCGACGAACGCGACCTCGAGGCCCCAGTGCGTCGCGAAGTTGGCGAGCCAGTTGCGCAGCGACCAGTACATCACCTTGGGCACGACAACGTGATCGCCAGGCGACAAAGCGAGGAAACAGGCGGTCGCGGCACTCATGCCGGAGGAGAAGATCAGCGCCTTGGCGCCGCCCTCCAACGCCGCGAGCGTCGCCTCGGCCTGGTCGAAGGTCGGATTGTCGGCGCGCGCATAGATGCGACCGGACCGATAGCCATTGTCGGCATCGCGCTCATAGGTGCTCGCCATGTGGATCGGCGGCACGACGGCTTTGGTCACGGGATCGATCCAGCCCATGGCCTGGGCGGCGAGCGATGCGGTCGTGACGTTTTTCTTCTTCATCATTGTATCGCCAACCTTACGAAAGGCTTACGCCCGATGCTTATAGCGCATCGCTGTATATGCATCGCGGGTCATCGTTTGTCCTTTTTTTCGGGGGACGGACGCGCCACAATCTGCGTATCGAATTGCGATCAGTCGCTCGAGGATCAGTCATATGGATGTCGAACTGTCGACTACGCAGCCGCAAGTGCAACCGGTTGGCCGCGGCGATCGCGTCGCGCGGACGCGAGAAGCGATCGTGTCTTCAGCGATGGAAGGCGAGGTGGCGCCGATCGTGCGCGACATCGCCAAGCTCGCCGGCGTGTCGGCGCGCACGGTGTTCCAGCATTTCGCCGACACCGCGGAGCTCTATGTCGCCGTGCTTGGCCGCGTGTTGACCGGCTTGCGCGGCGAGCCGCAGTCCCCGGCGCTGACCGATGGACTCGATGCGCGCATCTCGGCGGCGATCGGCCAGCGCGCCGGCCGCTACGAGAAGCTGCTGCCGATGTGGACCTTCGTCGAGACGCTGCAGCGCCGCTCATCGGAGGCGGGCGAGCAGGTGAGCGAGCTCTACACCACCAATCGCGAGCAGCTCGCCGAATGCTTCGGCCAGGAGCTGACGACGCTGTCCGGCGACAAGCGCGAGCGCACGCTCAACGCGCTCGCCATGGCGCTGACGCCGGAGAGCTGGATCGTGCTGCGCGAGCGGCTCGGCCTCACCGTCGATCAGGCGCGCGAGGAGTGGAGCTTCATCGTCAAGGCGATCTTCAACGGCCGCTAGACGCCGGCTTTTCGCGCCAGCTCCCCCAGGTTCTTGTCACGCAAGCCGAGCTCGCGCAGATGCGCGAGCGTGTTGCGCACATACTCGATGTTGCTGCCGGTCGCGCCGCTGCCCTGGCGCACCAGCTTGAGCGCCTTGGCGAGCGGCAGCTTGCCGGCGAACTGGCGATGGGCGCGGTCGGCGAGATAGACCAGCGCCGCCACGGTGCGGCCGTCGGCGAGATGGATCGGCCGCACCTCCTCGACATAGACGCCGTCATTCTCGATCTCGCGCCGCCACAGATAGCGGCGCACCGCATCGTAGCCCTTGACCGGGAGTCGGTGGGCGAGGCCGCGGCACGAGCCGCCGGCCAACAGGCCGAGGATCAGGCCAGGCTTCTGCGGCGTGCCGCGATAGTGCTCGGAGTAGATGCAGAAGGCGCGGTGGAAGCCGTGCAGCCGGGCCGCCTCGGTCTCGCGCACGGCGAAGCCCGGATTCCACATCAATGAGCCGTAGGCAAAGACCCAGAGAGGCTTGCGGTCGCTCACGCCTGGTGGAGATGGATCAGCGCGCGGCGGATCTCGCGGGTCCGGTTGAACAGCTCGAACAGCTTGTCGCCCTCGCCCCAGCGGATCGCGCGCTGCAGGTAGAACAGGTCCTCCTGGAAACGCTGCAGCACCTCGAGCACGGCCTCGCGGTTGTTCAGGAAGACGTCGCGCCACATCGTCGGGTCGGAGGAGGCGATGCGGGTGAAGTCGCGGAAGCCGCCGGCGGCGTACTTCAGCACCTCGCTATTGAGATGTCCGCCGAGGTCGTCGGCCGTGCCGACGATGGTGTAGGCGATCAGATGCGGCAGGTGCGAGGTGATGGCGAGGATGCGGTCGTGGTTGGCCGGATCGAGCCGGTTGACCTCGCTGCCGAGCGCCTTCCAGAAGGCCTCGAGCCGATCGGCCGCGGCGGGATCGCCGTCCGGCAGCGGCGTCAGGATGCACCAGCGGTCCTGGAACAGATCGAGGATCGCCGCCTCCGGGCCGGAATACTCGGTGCCGGCCACCGGGTGCGCCGGCACGAAATGCACGCCCTTGGGGATGTGCGGCGCCATGTCGGCGATCACCGCCTGCTTGACCGAGCCCACGTCGGAGACGATGCAGCCCGGCTTGAGCACCGGCGCGATCGCCTGCGCGGCCGCGCCGCAGGCGCCGACCGGCGTGCAGACGATCACCAGATCGGCATCCTGGCAGGCTGCGGCGAGGTCGGTGCCGCAATGGTCGGCGAGCTTCAGCCGGTTGGCGGTGGCCGCCGTCTCGGCGCTACGCGTCGCCGCCACGATCTTGTTCGCAAGGCCGCGCTTGCGGGCGTCGAGCGCGATCGAGCCGCCGATCAGGCCGATGCCGATCAGCGCCAGCTTGTCGAACATCGGGCCGGATGAGCGCGCGGTCATTTGCGCTGGGCGACGAAGCGGGCGAGCGAGGCGGCGACCGCCTTCACCTCGGTCTCGGTGCCGATGGTGATGCGCAGATGCTCGGGCAGGCCGTAGCCGGCGATCATGCGCGGGATCAGCCCGTCGTTCATCAGCCAGTCGTTGGCCGCCGCGGCGCGCTCCTTCGAGCCGAAGCCGATCGTCACGAAGTTGCCGACGCTGGGCAGTGGCGCGAACCCGAGCTTCGCCACCTCGGCCGATAGCCAGGGCAGCCAGATGTCGTTGTTGGTCCGGCTGGCATCGGTGTGGGCGATGTCCTCCAGCGCGGCGATGCCCGCGAGCTGTGCCGGCAGGTTGACGTTGAACGGCTGGCGCAGGCGGTTGACCACGTCGACGATGGCGGCCGGCGCATACATCCAGCCGAGCCTCACGCCGCCCATGCCGTAGATCTTCGAGAAGGTGCGGGTCATCACCACGTTCTCGGCCTGGTCGACCAGCTCGACGCCCGATTCGTAGTCGTTGCGGCTGACATACTCGGCATAGGCCGCGTCGATCACCAGCAGCACGTTCTTGGGCAAGCCGGTCTGCAGGCGGCGCACATCGTCCTTGGTGACGTAGGTGCCGGTCGGATTGTTGGGATTGGCGATGATGACGGCGCGGGTCTTGTCGGTGACCTTGGCCAGCAGGGCATCGACGTCGGCGCGATAATCCTTCTCCGGCGCCGCCACCGGCGTGGCGCCGACGCCCAGCGCATTGATGGGATACATCAGGAAGCCGAACTGGCTGTAGATCAACTCGTCGCCCGGCCCGCAGTAGGCGCGCACCAGCAGATTGAGCAGCTCGTCGGAGCCCGAGCCGCAGATGATGCGCGCGGCGTCGAGGCCATAGTGCCGGCCGATCGCCTGGCGCAGCCTGTTGGACGCGCCGTCGGGATAGCGGTGCAGCTCGGCTGCCGCCTTGGCGTAGGCCGCCATCGCCTTGGGGCTGGGGCCGAGCGCGCCTTCGTTGGACGACAGCTTGGCGATCGTCGGTTTGCCGTCGATCGAATCCTTGCCCGGCACGTAGGGCGCGATCTTCAGGATGCCGGGACGCGGGCTGAGCGCGCTCATGACACTCTCCGTTGGATGCCGATCAGGCCCGCGACGCGGGCACGGCATAGGCGCCGATCGT
>VBAF01000408.1 GCA_005884705.1 Alphaproteobacteria bacterium | reverse complement strand
AGATGAATATGCAGGAAATCCGCCAACGGATCGTAGGGCACATCCTTGTAGAGCACCGGGCCGATGCCGTGCGAGGCGGCACTGGACATCATGACGATGTGCGCGTCGCCGCGCGCCTTGGCGACGATGTCGGCGCCCAGCAGGCCGCCCGCGCCGGGCTTGTTCTCGACCACGATCGGCTGGCCGATCTTCGTGCCGAACCACTCGGCCAGGGTGCGCGACAGGATGTCGGCCGCGCCGGCCGGCGGGAAGTTGACGATCCAACGGATCGGCTTGGTCGGCCATGCCGACTGCGCACGCGCGACGCCCAAAGTCACTGAGGGTGCCGCTGAAGCGGCGATCAGGAAATTCCGTCGAGACAGCATGATGCAGTGTGGTGCAACATGCGTGCCGCTATCAATAGGCAGGGCCTTCGATGGACTTCGATCTCGTGTTGCGTGACGTGCGGCCGGTGGGCTTCAAGGCCGATCAACCGTCGGCCGACATTGGCGTGAAGGACGGCCGCATCGCCGCCATCGCGCCGAAGCTCGGCGGCAGCGCCAAGGAAGAGGTGCAGGGCAACGGCCGCCTGGTCTGCTCGGGCTTCGTCGAGACCCACATCCATCTCGACAAGGCCTGCATCCTTGGCCGCTGCGAGCACACGGCCAAGCGCAACCCGCACCGCGCGATGGAGCGCGTGTCGGCGGTCAAGCACACCTTCACCGTCGAGGATGTGTTCGAGCGCGCCTCGGCGACCATCGAGAAATGCATCGGCCATGGAGCCACACGCATGCGCCCTCACGTCGAGGTCGATCCCAAGGTCGGCCTGCGCGGCTTCGAAGGCGTCAAGGCGCTGATCGACAAGTACAAGTGGGCGATCGACGTCGAGATCTGCGTCATGCCGCAGGAGGGCCTGACCAACAATCCCGGCACCGACGAGCTGATGGTCGCCGCGCTCAAGAACGGCGCGACCGTCGTTGGCGCCGCGCCGAATTACGACACCGACCGGGCGGCGCAGATCCATCGCGTCTTCGAGATGGCGCGCGAGTTCGACGTCGACATCGACATGCATCTCGACAGCGGCGCCTCGGCCGAGGAGCTCGATACCCTGCTGGTCTGCGATCTTGCCGAGAAATACAAATGGGGCGGCCGTGTCGCCGTCGGGCACGTCGGCAAGCTCGCCACGATGCCGCAAAAGGATCTCGACAAGGTCGCCAGGCGCATGGCCGACGCAGGCGTCGCCGCCACCGTGCTGACGGCGACCGACCTCTATCTCGGCGGCCGTCACACCGATCACAACGTGCCGCGCAACGTGGTCGACCTCAACCGGCTCACCGAGCTCGGCGTTACCTGCTCGGTCGGCTCCAACAACATCCTCAATCCCTTCACGCCGTTCGGCGACGGCCAGCTGCTGCGCCAGGTCAACATGCAGGGCATCGTCACCCAGCGCGGCAACGACGACGAGGTGCGCGCGCTCTGGGACATGACCACGTCCGCCGCGGCGCGCCTGATGCGCAAGGACGACTACGGCATCGCCGTCGGCAATCCCGCCGACCTGGTGGTGCTCGATGCGCCCGATGCGATCATGGCGCTCAGGACAGTGGCGCCCGTGCTGGCCGCCTTCAAGCGCGGCCGGCGGACCGTGACGCGCGAGCCGGTGCGCCTGCACAGGCCGTAATCGACAACAAGGGGTAAGAATGGCCAACGAAGAACTGCTCGCGCTCTCGTCCGTCGAGATGCGCCGGCGCATCGGCACCAAGGAAATCTCGCCGGTCGAACTGCTCGAGTCGAGCCTGCAGCGCATCAAGCGCCTCAATCCGGCGGTCAACGCCGTCACCGCGATGTGCGTCGACCGCGCGCGCAAGGAGGCGAAGGCGGCCGAGACGGCGGTGCGCCGCGGCGAGGACCTGCCCCCGCTGCACGGCCTGCCGGCCGGCATCAAGGATCTCGAGGAGACCAAGGATCTCCTGACCACCTACGGCTCGCCGCTCTATCGCGACTTCGTGCCGGGCCATGACAACGTCATGGTAGCCCGCGTGCGCGCCGCGGGTGCGGTCATCGTCGGCAAGACCAACGTGCCGGAGTTCGGTGCCGGATCGAACAGCCGCAACCCGGTATGGGGCGCCACCGGCAATCCGTTCAACCCGATGCTCAATCCCGGCGGCTCGTCGGGCGGCTCGGCGGTGGCGCTGGCGACCGGCATGCTGCCGGTGTGCACCGGCTCCGACACCGGCGGCAGCTTGCGCAATCCGGCGTCGTTCTGCGGCGTGGTCGGCTTCCGCCCCTCGCCCGGCATGGTCGCGGTCGAGCGCCGCGCCATGGGCTGGACGCCGATTTCGGTGGTGGGCCCGATGGGCCGCAGCGTCGCCGATGTCTGCCTGCTCTACGCCACGCAGATCGGCCAGCACGACACCGATCCGCTGTCCTTCCCGCTCGAGGCCTCGGCCTATGCCGAGCCCTGGCCGGTCGATCTCGGCAGCCTGCGTGTGGCCTACACCGAGGATTTCGGCGGCGCGCCGGTCGAGAAGGGCATCCGCCAGACCTTCCGCGCCAGGATCAAGGCGATGAAGCCCCTGTTCCGCCGCCTCGACCGGGTCGAGGTCGATTACGGCGGCGCCGACCGCTGCTTCGACGTGGTGCGCGCGGTCAGCTTCCTGTCGCGCTATCACGACCTCTACACCAACAACCGCAAGATGCTCGGGCCCAACATCGTCGCCAACTACGAGATCGGCGCCAAGCTCTCGCTCGCCGATTTCGCCTGGGCGCATGGCGAGCAGACCCGGCTGTTCCGTGCCTTCCAGGAGATCTACAAAGACTACGACCTGGTGATCGGTCCGACCGTCGGCTTCACGCCCTTCCCGTGGAAGCAGCTCTATCTCGACGAGGTGGATGGCAAGAAGCTCAACAACTACTACCACTGGATGGCGACCAAATACTTCGTGACGCTGACCTCGAATCCGGCGGTATCGCTGCCGTGCGGCGTCGACCACAAGAAGATGCCGTTCGGCCTGCAGGTGATCGGCCGCTTCCGCGGTGACGGCGAGGTGCTGGGCGCCGCGCACGCGATGGAGCAGGCGTTCGCCGCCCTGCCCGAGCTCAGGCGCCCGCTGCCCAACCTCAGGAAGCTCGAGAAGCCGACCCCGGCGCTGAAGTCGATCGTCACCCATCCGCCCAAGCTCAACGCCAAGCGGGCCAAGGGTCCGGCGCCGGGCGCCCTGTAGTGCGACACCCCGCCTCACCAACAAGTGAGGCGCGGCAACCTTCCCGCCACGATTACGCCACCGCTTGCCTTAGTCGATTGCATATCCCTTGCAGTGGGAAGGACCCTCAATGGGGCGCCCCTTAGGAGGCGAACATGCGCAAGATGAAAGGACT
>VBAF01000407.1 GCA_005884705.1 Alphaproteobacteria bacterium | reverse complement strand
CCATCTCGGCTACCGGCCGACCGGCAAGGCCGAGGAGCACCGCGCCCATGCCGAGGCCGAGCAGAAGAAGATCGGCCCCGATCCGGTCGGCGACCTGTTCCAGGGCGGCACCTTCGCCTCGGCCGAGTTCACCAACGACGTGAAGCGGGCGGGGCCTTAATCGTCGTCCCGACTCGCGCGGGGTAACCCCCGCGCTTGAGCGAAGCGACGAGTGGAGGGACCTCTTTTCTGCCGGTATGCTGCCGGCTCGGGAAAAGAGACCCCTCCGCTGCGCCCTACGGGCTCCGGTCGGGGTGACGGGGTAGGCGAGGCGACGATGAGCAGGTTCCTGACGGTCGGGGCGGCGCAAATGGGGCCGATCCAGCGCAGCCATAGCCGCCGCGACGTGGTCGAGCGGCTGATCGGCCATCTGCGCGAGGCCAAGCGGATGGGCTGCGAGCTGGTGGTGTTCCCCGAGCTCACGCTGACGACGTTCTTCCCGCGCTGGTGGATGACCGACCAGGCCGAGATCGATGCCTTCTTCGAGCGCGAGATGCCGTCGAACGAGACGGCGCCGCTGTTCAACGAGGCGCGGCGCCTCGCCCTGGGTTTTTGCCTGGGCTACGCCGAGCTGGCGCACGAGGACGGCCGGGTCCGGCATTTCAACACCTCGATCATCGTCGAGCGCGACGGCCGCATCGTCGGCAAGTACCGCAAGATCCACCTGCCGGGCCATGCCGAGCACGAACCGGCGCGGCCGTTCCAGCATCTCGAGAAGCGCTATTTCGAGGTCGGCAACCTGGGCTTCCCGGTGTTCAAGGCGTTCGGCGGCAACATCGGCATGTGCATCTGCAACGACCGGCGCTGGCCCGAGACCTATCGCGTGATGGGCCTGCAGAACGTCGAGATGGTGATGCTGGGCTACAACACGCCCCTGCACAACGCGCCGTCGCCCGACCACGACGAGCATTCGTGGTTTCACAACCAGCTGTCGATGCAGGCCGGCGCCTATCAGAACGGCACCTGGGTGGTCGGCGTCGCCAAGGGCGGCAGCGAGGAGGGCGTACCGTCGCTCGCCGATTCGATGATCGTGGCGCCGTCGGGCAAGGTGGTGGCGCGGGCGGCCGGGATCGACGACGAGCTGATCGTGCATCGCTGCGATCTCGACGCCGGCCAGAGCTACAAGAAGACGACCTTCAACTTCGCCGTCCACCGCCAGCCCGACGCCTACCGCCGCATCGTCGAGCAGAAAGGGGCGGTCGACCCGTCATGAGCTTCCTGTTCGACGGATCGATCGGTTTCGGCGTCCTCGCGATCCTGATAGTCGCCCTGTTGTTCGCGCTCGGCTTCGAATTCGTCAACGGCTTCCACGACACCGCCAATGCCGTGGCGACGGTGATCTACACCCACTCGCTGACGCCGACCCAGGCGGTGGTGTGGTCGGGCTGCTGGAACCTGCTCGGCGTGCTGGGCTCGACCGGCGCGGTTGCCTTCGCGATCGTGGCGCTGCTGCCGGTCGAGCTGATCCTGCATGTCGGCACTTCGGCGGGCTACGCGATGATCTTCGCGCTGCTGCTGTCGGCGATCATCTGGAACCTCGGCACCTGGTATCTCGGCCTGCCAGCCTCGAGCTCGCACACCCTGATCGGCTCGATCGTCGGCGTCGGGCTGACCAATTCGCTGATCAACGGCGGCGGCTTCGGCGAGGGCGTGAACTGGGGCAAGCTCGAGCAGACGATGCTGGCGCTGCTCACTTCGCCGCTGATCGGTTTCGTCGGCGCGGCCGCGCTGCTGCTGCTGGCCAAGGCGCTGATCCGTGATCCGGCGCTCTATCGCGCGCCCGAAGGCAAGGCGCCGCCGCCGCTGTGGATTCGCAGCCTCCTGGTGCTGACCTGCACCGGGGTGAGCTTCGCGCACGGCTCGAACGACGGCCAGAAGGGCATGGGCCTGATCATGCTGGTGCTGATCGCCGTGGTGCCCGCGAGCTTCGCGCTGCGCCTCGACGTTCCGGCGGAGCATCTGCCGCAGATCGTCGCGAGCTCGCGGGCGGCCGAGCCGATTTTCCAGGCCGCGGCGGGCGGCCACCGCGTCGACACGGCGCAGCAGGCCGACCAGCTGATCTCGCATTACCTGACGACCGGCCGGTACGATGCCGACACCATGGCGTCGCTTGCCTTCAAGAACGGCCGCATCGCCAGTGTGCTGGCCGGCGCGAAGTCGATCGGCGAGCTCGGCCCGAGCCCGCGCTCCCGGCTGCGGCGCGACGTCTACCTGGTCGATGCCGGCATCGCCAAGCTCACCCGGAGCGGCGCGATACGCGGCGCCGATGCCGCGGCGCTGGAGCGCCTGCGCGCCGACATGCTGCCGCTCACCGACTACATCCCGCCGTGGGTCAAGATCGCGGTCGCGCTCGCGCTCGGCCTCGGCACCATGGTCGGCTGGAGGCGCATCGTGGTGACGGTCGGCGAGAAGATCGGCCAGTCGCACCTGACTTACGCCCAGGGCGCGTCGGCCGAACTGGTCACGGCTTCGACCATCGGCCTGGCCGACGTGATCGGCGCGCCGGTCAGCACCACCCACATCCTGGCTTCAGGCATCGCCGGCGCGATGTACGCCAACCATTCCGGGCTGCAGCGCGAGACGCTGCGCAACATCGTGCTCGCCTGGGTCCTGACGGTGCCGGCCGCCATGCTGCTGGGCTCGGTGCTGTTCGCCGGCAGCCTGTTCGTGGTGCTGAGCTTCGCGGGCTAACGTTGGGGGCGCCACTCCCGTGGCCCGTCTATTGCACCGCGAGCTTCGAGCTCGCTCATGGGTCATGAGCGCGCGAGCCGCGCGCGGTCCGGAAGACCATTGGTTACCCCATGACTGAGTCCAATCGGATACGGAACGCCTTACCCTTTGGGGTGAGGCGCACCCGCTTGTAGCGTCGATCGTTGAGGTCTTCGAAGGCCTCGACCAGCCCGAGCCCGGGCACCTTCGGCTTATAGTGGGCCGACAGGTGCGCGACGTTGCGAGTAGTCGACGACGACGAGGTATCCAATGCGTTCTGCAGGTCGCGCATGGGAATGTCCTTGTCGGCGTTAGCGATCAGGACAAAGCAGACCACCGTCTTAGTGGGCAGTTCTGGATCGAGGTCGCGGAAAAGCTGCACCGCCTGGTACAACGTTCGAAGTCCGGTACTCA
>VBAF01000406.1 GCA_005884705.1 Alphaproteobacteria bacterium | reverse complement strand
CCGTCGGTCAGCGACCCGAATAACGGATGGCGGCGGAACATCTCCTCCGGAGTCATGCCGCCGTACCGCGCCTGCGATTTCAGGCGAACATCTCGGGTCTTATCTCGCTGTCGATCTCGATGATCATATCGGCCGGCAGGCTGTTGCGACGCGCGGCGATGCGGATCGCCTCCATGTTGGGTGCCTCATACAGGCAGTAGGTCCGCATCTTGTCGGCGCTCAGGAACGAGAAGATCCATTTCACGCCTTCCTCGTCGTTGATTCGCACGATGTTGGCAGCACCGGTCTTGTCGACTTCGAGGCGCTCGGCAAATCTACGCTCGATCAGATATCGCGGCATGGCCTTCTCCGTCCTCTCAGCTCCCCGAGTCGAGCTGCGCATTGCGCTGGATAATGCTTTTCATCCCCATCCGCTCGGCTGCCGCGACCGCCATGCTGCGCAACTCGGACGCGCGGAGCCTATCTTCGTTCCGTCCGCGTGCCAATAGCATGCGGGCGTAGGCCAGCCGGGTATTGGCGAGTCGCGGCCAGGCCTTCATTTTCTCGTTCATCGCCTGGGCCGCCTCGAAATGGGCCACAGCCTTCTCCCATTCGCCGATCGTGCCGGCGAGCAGGCCGAGATAGTGCGCCGCCGCGCCGACGCAGACCGTCGTGGGCGGCGCCAGGATCGCCGTGTCGCGATGCGGCCACAGCAATTCGTAGAGCTTCTCGGCCCGCAGCGCGTCGCCGAGATCGGCGCAGGCCTCGGCGATGTAGCTCAGCGTGATCGACCGCTTGGCGTCGACCGGCAGCGCAAAGTCGGACTCCGCCAGCGTCTCGAACTGCCGGCGCGCCTCGACAACGAATCCGAGGTCGCTGGCGATCAGCATGAACCCTGGCCGCCACATCGATTCCTCCGAATGCTCGGTCACGAACCGCTTCACTACCGGCGCCATCTCCTTCAGCCGTCCCTGCTCACGCCGGATGGTGAACATCTGCATGCCGTAGATGCCGAGCGCTGGCGTGAAGCTCGCCTCGCTGATTACCGCGGCGGCCTCGCCCGCCCGTCGCTCGGCCAGGGCGTAGTTGCCGTGCAGCGTTGCGCTCATCGCCTGCAGGCACAGCAGCATCCAGCGGTCGGACTCCGCGTTGGTGATCTTCGCCATCTCCTCGATCCGAGGAAGGCTCTCGGCGAAGGACTCGAGGTCGCCCATCTCGAGCGAGCGGTGGCAGCCCACGACGGAGGCATACATGGCGTCGAGCAGGTCGCCCTCCGACTCCGACAGCCGGCAGAATTGCCGGATGTGGCGGCGGCGTTCCTCGAACTCGGCGGCGAGCGGGGGCGGCAGCATCAGGATTTCGCTGGCCATCACGTCGTGAAGACTGCGCTGGTCGCCGAGCGCCTCGGCCATCGTGCGCGCCTGGCGGGTGACCGCGGCGGCGCGATCGAAGACGCCGTTCAGCAGCAGCGCCCGGCCGAGCGCGCTGATCAGCCGGCAACGCAACGCCGGCGCTGCGTCGGCATTGGCCGCCATCGCCTCCTCGACCAGGGTGATGCTCTCGGGGGTCGGCGACATGGTGGCGAGCTGCTCGGCTGAGGCAAAGCCGATGGCAGCGACGGCGAGCTCGCCAGCCTGCCCATTACGACGGGCGATGTCGGCCACCTCGCGATAGGTCGCCGCCGACTTGGCCATGGTCTTCTTGATCTCGACCCGGCCACGTACCAGCAGGATCGGCAGGGCGCGCTTCGAACGAGCCTGCTCGTCGCCGGGCAGCCGCTTGATCAGCTCCAGCCCGCGATCGAGATGGACGTGGGCCTCGCTGTAGGCCCCGCGTCGAATCGCGCTCTCGCCTGCCCCGTGCCAGGCGTCGATCGCCTGCATCACCTGATCCGCCGCAGTCAGGTGCTGGGCGACGATTTCCGGCTGTCCGGCGATCATCTCCGGATACTCCGCGGTGAGGACTTCGGCGATTCGCGCATGGTACTGGCGCCGCCGCGCCAGCAGCAGCGACTGGTAGGCGGCATCCTGGATCAGGGCGTGGCGGAAGGCGTAGGCGGTGCCCGACATGACCGACGGCCTGACCGGCTGCAGGATCTCGGCGTCGACCAGCTGCTCAAGGCCCGCCTCCAAGGCATCCTCGTCGCAACGCGCGACGCTGCGCACGAGGTCGCGGTCGAACTCGCGGCCGATCGCAGCGCCGATCTGGGCGATCTCCTTGGCTGATGGCTCGAGCCGGTCGAGCCGTGCCAGCAGCGAGCCCTGCAGCGAATCGGGAATGGCGACACCCTGGAACGGCCCTTCGAGCTCGTAGTGGGTGCCGGCATCGCGCCAGGAATTGCCTTCAAGGACGGTTTTGGTCAGCTCCTCGACGAACAGCGGCACACCGTCGGTGCGGGCGACGATGGTATCGAGCACGAAGTCGGGCAGCGCCTTGCCGCCGGTGATCTGCTCGACCATCGCCTGACGCTCGCGGCGCGACAGGCGGTCGAGATTGACCTGCACGAACTGCGGATACCGCCAGTCCGGCTTGAACTCCGGCCGGGCGGTGATCAGCAGCATCAGCCGCGCCGTCGGCAGGCGTTCCTGCAGCTCGCGCAGCAGCTCCAGGGTCGAGGGATCGGCGCCATGGCCTCGATCGTCGCCGCCAGCGCATCGAGCACCTTGCGCTTGAAAACCAGGCCGGACATCTCAGCCGCATCCGCGGTCTCCGCGCCGGGCAGACCGAGCAGCGACGAGAGAGTAGCTGTCGCCCGCGCCTGCCGAACGTCCAGACTGTCGATCGCCGCCTGCAGCCGGTCGACGCTGCCATGCTCCTGTGGGTCGATGCTGAGCGCGCGGCTCAGCCACAGGATGACCGGAAGGAACGCGCTGTTGCGATAGGAGGACGAGCAATGCCAAGTGATGGTCTGGTGCGGCTCCCCGCGCAGGACATCGCGGAAGGCGCGGATCAGCCGCGACTTGCCGATGCCGGCCTCGCCGACGAGCAACACGCTGCGCATCTCGCCGTCGTGCGCCTTGTTCCAGCGCTGGCGCAACATCTCGAGCTCGGCGGCGCGCCCGACCAGCGGCGTTAGCCCGCGATGAACGCGCGCGTCGAACCGGTCGATCGATTCGGCGAGGCCGGTGACCCTCCACAGCCGCACCGGCATCGACACGCCCTTGAGCGCCCGGAGACCGACATCCTCGAAGGTGAACAGGCTCTCGATCAGGCGGCGCGTAGCCGCGCTGACCACGACGCTGTCGGCCTGCGCCTCCGACTGAACGCGGGCGGCGATGTTGGGCGTCTCGCCCACAATCGCCTCCTTATCGCGCGTGGTGCCGGCGCCGACATCGCCGACCACGACCAGGCCGGTATGGATGCCGATCCGAGTTTGCAGGCGTACGCCGTGCTGCGCCGCCAGGCCTTCATTGGGCGCGCGCAAGCCATCGATGATCGCCAATGCGGCGCGCACCGCGCGCGCGGCGTCGTCCTCGTGGGCCCGCGGATAGCCGAAATAGACCAGCACGCCGTCGCCCATGGTGCGGGCGATGTGGCCGTCCTCCACCTCGATCGCGGCGGCGCAGTTGGCATGGAAGGCGTGCAGCACGTCGCGCATGTCCTCAGGATCGAGCTTCTCCGACATCGGCGTCGAGCCAACCAAGTCGACGAACATGACGGTGATCTGCCGTCGCTCGGCGGCGAGGTTGGGGCCCGAGTCATCCCTGGCTGCCGGCCGCGGCCCGGGTTGCGTCTGGCGCAACCCGGTCAACGCCCGGACCAGCCGCTTGCGGTCGCCGAGGGAGAGGCCGAGCTCCTTGAGGTCGGCCTCGGTGAGCTCGAGCAGCACGTCCCAATCGACGCCATTGTCGACAAAACGCTCGGCATGGCTGCCCAGGCCGATGCCGGACAGCCACGTCTTGAGGTCTGAGGGTGCGCCCGTTTCCATGGCCTCGCTCCAGGCCACTATAACATCGGGCATGTCCACCGGCGCATCAGCCCCAGCGGGGCTGCTCACCGAGGTCGATGCCCAGCGCGGTCTTGGCGACGATCTCGTGCGTCAGCATCGAGTTCGCCGGATGGAAGCGGCCGCAACTGGCGTCGCGGAAGATCCGCTCGAGCTCGCTGGTCTTGAACATGCCGGCGCCGCCGGACACGCCCATGGCGGTGTCGACGATCTTCCAACACGCCTCGACCGAGTGGTGCTTGGCGGCGCAGAACTTGGCCGGCCACAGCGCGCCATGGTCGATGCCGGCGCTCCATTCGGCCGCGACATGGTCGAGATGCGGGGCGATCGGCTCCAGCGCGAGCTGCATCTGGGCGATCGCATGCTGCACCTCGGGGTGGTAGGCCATGCTGCGGGTGAGCGCCATCGAGGTCTTCTTCTTGACGTTCTCGACCGCGACGTCCATCGCCCGCCGGGCGAGGCCGCAATAGATGTTGGCGAAGCCCATCAGCGCCCAGGCGAAGAGGGCGACGATGAACATGTCCGGCGTGCCGGCCGGCAGGATGCGGGCGATGTATTTGTCCGGCACGAAGGCGCCTTCCAGGTACACGTCGTCACTGCGCGTGGCGCGCATGCCGAGCGTGTCCCAGTTGTTGTCGATGCGGTAATTCTTGGTGTCGCGCGGCATGAAGGCATGGATGATCTTGGGCTGGCCGTTGTCCATCCACATCGCGTGCAGGCCGTAGCGGGTCCAGACCGGGCCGAGGCTACCGAACATCTTGTGGCCGGTGACGCGGAAGCCGCCCGGGACCTTCTCGGCCGTGGCGGTCGAGAGCAGGACCGGCAGGTCGTTGCCGCGCTCGGCGTGGCCGGCGGCGAAGACCTCGCCCGCCATCGCCTCGCGCAGGATCCATTCCAGCGACTTGTCACCCATGCGCCACAGGTCGGCGGCAATGCCCACCCAGTAGAGATGCATGTTGACCGCCAGCGCCGTGGCCGGGGCATGGTAGGCGATGCGGCGCTGCTCGCGCACGGTCTCGGCCAGGGTGAGGCCGCGGCCGCCCAGCTCCTTGGGCACATTGATCGTGAGGTAGCCTGCCTTCTTCAGGACCTCGAAGTCCTCGGTGAAGAAGCGGTTCTCGCGGTCGTAGATGGCCACCCGCTTGGCGAAGCCCTGCAGCATGTCCTGGGTCAGCACCTGGTCGGAAATCACGGCATTCATGGTTGTCTCCCTGTTGGGTCCGTGAGCGCACCCTAGGAGGCCGTTCTGGCAGGGTCTGTGAAGTGGATCACACAAGCTTTTCGGGAACGGCCGGCCGTTGACTCTCGTTTTCCAGAGGATTAGAACAAAAACAGAACATTTTTACTCACACCCTGCTGAAAAATGAGGGGGCGATGCCCGTCATTTCCCCAAATGCCTTTGCTCCCCCTGCTTCCAACGACCGGGGGGGCCCCGTTCCGGACCTGCTGCGTGAGCAGGTCCGCCGGCTCGAACGGGCCCATAGCGCCCAACGGATGGGCCGCCAGGCCGTGCCGCTCGGCCTGACCGAGATCGACCGGCTGCTGCCCGACGGTTTGCTGATCGACGCCCTGCATGAGATCGAGGCCGGCCCGACGCCGTCCGGCCGGGTCGCCGCGCACGACGGCGCGGCGTTGGGCTTCGCCGCCTTCCTGCTCGGCCGGCTGGGTCCCGGTACGCTGCTGTGGTGCCGCCAGTCTTGGGGGGCCGATGCGCCACCCTATGCCCCGGCGCTGGCGGCCTGGATCGATCCGGCGCGGCTGCTGATGGTCACGGCGCGGCGCGAGGAGGATCTCTTCTGGGCGATGGAGGAAGGCCTGCGCACGCCCGGCATCGCCGCGGTGGTCGGAGAAACCCGCGCCGCCGATCCGACCGCCGGCCGCCGCCTGTCGCTCGCGGCGGAGAAGAACGGCATGCCGGCGCTGCTGCTGCGGGCCCAGCCTGGCCCCTCGCAAAGCGTCTGCGCCACCCGCTGGCGGGTGGCCTCGGCGCCGGCGCGTGACCTCCGCCGCCCCCGTTGGCAGGTCGAGCTGCGGCGCAACCGCTTCGGCACGCCGTCGGCCGAGGAGACGCCAACCTGGCTCCTGGAGTGGAACGATGAAACGCGTCATCTCGCTGTGGTTTCCCAAGCTCAGCACGGATCGACTGGCGCGACGCCAAAGACTGGTCGGCTAGGGCCGCCGCCACCGTTATCTGGCGCGACAACTGTCCGCGGCTTGCCGCCGTCAACCCGCAGGCGCGCGCCGTGGGCCTGCGCCCCTATATGCGGCTCGCCGACAGCCGTGCGCTGATGCCCGACCTCGTCACCTCGGCGCAGGAACCTCAGGCCGACCGCCGCCTGATCGAGACGCTGGCGAGCTGGTGCGACCGCTACACGCCGTGGGTGGCGATCGATCCGCTGGGCGACGCCGTCGCCCAGGAAGGCATCGAGTCCTGCAGCGCCGGTGGCTTCGGCGGCGATGCCGGCCTTTTGCTCGACGTCACCGGCTGCGGCCATCTCTTTGGCCCCGGTGAGGCGGGTGAGCGCACGCTGCTCGCCGACCTCACCGAGCGGCTGAGCCGTCGCGACTTCGCCTGTCGCGCCGCGATGGCGGATACCGCGGGGGCCGCCTGGGCGCTCGCCCGCTTCGCCGAGAAGCAGGCCGATCTCTTCTGCTCCGCCAAAGGCCAGCGCGAGGCGCTCGCCAACCTGCCAGTCGACGGCCTGCGGCTCGACGCGCCGATCCTCGAGACCTTCCTCAAGCTCGGCCTGCGCCGCATCGGCGATCTCTACCCACTGCCGCGCGCGCCGCTCGCCCGCCGCTTCGGCGACCAGCCGCTCACCCGCCTCGACCAGGCGCTGGGCCGGGTCGACGAGCCGATCGAGCCGCGCCGCCCGCCGCCCGCCTTCCGCACGCGGCTTTCCTTCGCCGAGCCGATCGGCCGCCCCGAGGACATCGCCGCCGCGACCAGCCGCCTGCTCGCCGCGCTGTGCAAGCAGTTCGAACAGGCGGCGGTCGGCGCACGCCAGCTCGAAATCGCGCTCTATCGGGTCGACGGCTCGGTCGATCGCACCGCGATCGGCACCAGCCGGCCCAATCGCGATTCCCCGAAGCTGATGAAGCTGTTCGAGGAGAAGCTCGGCGAGCTCGACCCCGGTTTCGGCGTCGAGCTGATGATCCTGTCGGCGCCCGAGGTCGAGAGCTGGACCGGC
>VBAF01000405.1 GCA_005884705.1 Alphaproteobacteria bacterium | reverse complement strand
TGCGCCCAGTTGAGCAGGCTGAAGGGAACGACGTTGTTCAGCAGGCCCATGCAGAGGTACGGCCGCCACGGCACATCGCGCCGCAACAGGCTGTCGCCCGACGCCGCGAGAACGAGGTTCAGCGCCAGCGCCGCCAGCGCGACGCGAACGAAGACGACGGTGAAGGGACCCAGTTCGCCCATCGCCACCTTGGCGAAGAAGAACGAGCCGCCCCACAGCACGGACAGCGACAGCAGCCAGGTCCAGACGCGCCAACTCATGGCGCGACGCTCGCCGCACAGTCGCCGGGCGTCTATCCGCTGGCGGCCAGCAATCGCTGCCTGGTCTCGGCCGGCCCGAGCACCGACAGCACCTCGAAGATGCCGGGCGACGCGGTCGAGCCGGAGAGCGCCACGCGCAGGGGCTGCGCGACCTCGCCGAGCTTGACGCCCTGCTGTTCGGCGAAGCGGCGGATCGCGCCTTCCATCGCCGGCTCGTTCCAGTCGTTCTCGCCCTCGAGCGCCGAGGCGAGCTTGCCGAGCAACATCCGCGCGTCGGGCGTCAGCTGGGCGCGCGCCTTGTCGTCGGCGATCTGCGGCGCGCCGCTCTTGGCATAGAAGACGAGATTGTCGGCGAGCTCGACCACCGTGCGCGCGCGCTGCTTGACCCCGGCCATGCCGCGCTCGATGCGCTCGAGCCCGATCGCATCGACCGGGCCGCCGATCGAGGCTTCGATGCGCGGCAGCACCATCGGCAGCAGCGCGGCGTCGGGTGTCTCGCGCAGATAGTGGGCATTGAGGTTGGTGAGCTTCACCAGGTCGAAGCGCGAGGCGGCGCGGCCGACCGCCGGCAGGTCGAACCATTCGATCGCCTGCTCGGTCGGGATGATCTCGTCGTCGCCGTGTCCCCAGCCGAGGCGCAGCAGGTAGTTGCGTAGCGCCGCCGGCAGGAAGCCCATGTCGCGATAGGCGTCGACGCCGAGCGCGCCGTGCCGCTTGCTGAGCTTGGCGCCGTCGGGTCCGTGGATCAGCGGGATATGGGCATAGATCGGCTCGGGCCAGCCCATCGCCTTGATGATCTGGAGCTGGCGGAAGGCGTTGTTGAGATGGTCGTCGCCGCGGATCACGTGCGTCACGCCCATGTCCTGGTCGTCGACCACGACCGCCAGCATGTAGGTCGGCGTGCCGTCGGCGCGCAGCAGGATCATGTCGTCGAGCTGGGCGTTCTCGACCGTCACCTCGCCCTGCACGGCGTCTTGGATCACCGTCTTGCCGCTCTGCGGCGCCCTGAGGCGAATCACCGGCGCGACGCCGGATGGGGCGTCCGCAGGGCGGCGGTCGCGCCAGCGACCGTCATAGCGCATCGGCAGGCCGGCCTTCTTCTGCGCCGCTCGCATCTCGTCGAGCTCCTGGGGCGAGGCGTAGCAATGGTAGGCCTTGCCCTCGGCCAGCATCTGCTTGGCCTCGGCGTGACGGGCCGCGCGCTCGAATTGGTAGACGACCTCGCCGTCCCAATCGAGGCCGAGCCAGGACAGGCCGTCGAGGATCGCCTCGATCGCCGGCTGGGTCGAGCGTGCCCGATCGGTGTCCTCGATGCGCAACAGGTACTTGCCGCCGTGATGCTTGGCGAACAGCCAGTTGAAGAGCGCGGTACGGGCCCCACCAATATGCAGATAGCCGGTCGGTGAGGGGGCGAAACGGGTGACGACGGTCATGGACTCAGGGAACGTGCGGATTTGGCCGCAATTAGGCCGAAAAAGCGCGCCGTAGGTAGGGGAGCGTCGCTGGCCTGTCAAACGAGGGGAGATGGCGGGGGTTCAACTCTGGATTTTGCAGCAGCTCGACGCCGAGTGCGGCCGCTGGATGCTGTGGCTGCCGGTCGCGATGGGGTTAGGCATCGCTGTCTATTTCGAGCTGCCGGTCGAGCCGGCGCTGTGGCTCGCGCCGGCGGTCGCCGGCGCCGCCAGCATCGCCGCGATCCTGGCACCGGCCGGCGGCAAGGCGCGCGCGCTTTGCCTCGGCCTGGTCGCGACGGCGCTGGGCTTCGGCCTCGCCGCCTGGCGCACCTCGAGTCTCGCCGCGCCGACCATCGGCCGGCCGTTGTTCAGCATCAACGTCGAGGGCCGCATCGCCGACATCCAGCGCCTGCCGGACGGCAGGCGCGTGGTGCTGGAAGCGGTGCGGCTCAAGGGCAGCCACGTGCCAGCGCCGGAGATGATGCCGGTGCGGGTGCGCGTCTCGCTGGGCAAGGGCGCGCCAAAGCTCGGCGTCGGCGACCGCCTCCTGGTGCTGGCCAATCTCTCGCCGCCGTCCGGCCCGGCGACGCCGGGCGCCTTCGATTTCCAGCGGGTCGCCTGGTACCAGCAGCTCGGCGCGGTGGGCTATGCGCTGGCGCCGGCGGTCGTGATCGAGCACGGCAAGCCATCGGGCCTCGTGCGCTTGATCGATGGCCTGCGCGCCGACATCACCGACCGAATCCTGAAGGCGCTGCCTGGTCCTCAGGGCGGCGTGGTCGCGGCACTCCTGACCGGCGAGCAGACCGCGGTCGACAAGGACATCAACCAGGCGATGCGCGATTCGGGCCTCGCCCACATCCTGTCGATCTCGGGCCTGCACATCGTCTTCATCGTCGGGCTGGTGATGGGGCTGATCCGCTACGGGGTCGCGCTGGTGCCACCGCTCGCGCTCCGCATCGACGCCAAGAAGATCGCCGCAGTGGTCGCCCTCGCCGCGGCGCTGTTCTACACCGCGCTCGCCGGCGCCCCGGTGCCGGCGCAACGCGCCTGCGCGATGGCAGCCTTCGCCCTGCTGGCGGTGCTGCTCGACCGCACGGCATTGTCGCTGCGGCTGGTCGCGTGGTCGGCGATCATCGTGCTGGCGGCGGCGCCCGAATCGCTGACCGGCGCCTCGTTCCAGATGTCGTTCGCCGCCGTCGTCGCGCTGATCGCCGGCTGGGAGATGGGCGCGGGCTGGCGCCGCAGGCTGCACGAGCGCGCCGAGCAGTCGAAGCACCGCTGGCTGTGGCGGCTCGCCGTCGGGCTCGGCGCCAGCCTCGCGACGACCCTGATCGCCTCGGTCGCCACCGGCGCTTTCGCCGCCTATCACTTCAACCGGCTGTCGCTGCTCGGTGTGATCGCCAATCTGCTCGGCGTGCCGCTGACCGGCTTCTGGATCATGCCGTGGGGCCTGCTCGCCATGCTGCTGATGCCGTTCGGTTTCGAGCGCCTGGCACTCGTGCCGATGGGCTGGGGCGTCGATGGCCTGAACGCCATCGCCTTCCATGTCGCCGCCTGGCCGCAGGCGGCGACGCTGGTGCCGTCGCTGCCCGGGGCGAGCCTGTGGCTGATGACGCTGGGCGGCCTGTGGCTCTGCCTGTGGCGGCGGCGCTGGCGCCTGGCCGGCCTGCCCATCGTCGCCGTGGCCTTGATGCTGGGGCCGGGCCGGGCGCCCGACCTGCTGATGAGCGAGGACGGCCGGGTGCTCGGCCTGCGCGACCTGCAGGGCGTCGTGCACGTCGCCTCCGCCCGCCTCGACCGCTTCGTGACCGACACCTGGGCGCGGCGCAGCGGCCAGGAGGGCGCCAAGCGGTGGCTGGCGAGCGCCGAGGAGCAGGCGCTGGGGTTGGGATGCCAGACGGGGCTGTGCCGCTGGCGCAAGGGGCCGTGGCGGGTCGCCCTGGTGAGCGACGAGCGGCGACTCGCCGAGGCGTGCGGCAGCGCCGACATCGTGCTGTCGACCGTCGACGCCCAGGGCAGATGCCGCGGGCCCCGCATCGTCATCGACCGCCGCGATGCCTGGCGCGACGGCGCGCACGCGCTGTGGCTCGACGAGACCGGCGTGCGGCGCGAGACGACGAACGCGGCGCGCGGCGACCGGCCGTGGGTGCCCAACAGTTCCTCGCGGCAGTCGGCGCCGGTCAAGGCGCCGGGCGCGTGACGATCAGGCCTTCTTCTTGATGAGCTGCGGGTACATCACCTGGTCGCCGTGGCTGGCCATGTAGGCCATCTCCTCGTCGGTGACGTCCTCCGGCGTCTTGCCATTGGCCGCGCACAGCATCTCGACGATGATGTTGCGCTTGATCTCGCTCACCAGCACGCAGGTCCGGTGATAGGCCTCTGACACCGAGCGGCCGAGCACGGTGAATCCGTGCCGCTTCATGATGATGCAGTTGGTGTCCTGGATGAACGTCTTGATCGGCCCGACATCCTCCTCGACGTTGACGCTGGCCGGCAGGTAGTAGGCCGGCTTCTGCATCAGGTAGCCGTAGGTCAGGCTGAACGAGCGGATCTTGTCGTAGCCCGCCGCCATGAAGGCGATCATCTCGTCGTGGTGCAGGTGGATCACCGAGTTGATGTCGGGCCGCAGCCGCAGGATCTCGCGGTTCATCTGGTGGCCGACCGTGGTCGCGCGCTCGCCGGCCAGGATGCGGCCGAACGGGATGTCGGTGATCACCAGGTCGCCCGCCTCGACCTCCTCGAGGCTGATGCCCTGAGGCTTGGCGTAGCAGACGCCGTCGGGATGGCCGGGATGCGGCACGCGGATCACCATGCCGCCGACGCTCGAGTTGACCAGCCCGCGATTGGCGATGCGATGGGCGTAGGTG
>VBAF01000404.1:2996-6424 GCA_005884705.1 Alphaproteobacteria bacterium | reverse complement strand
CGATCCTGGCCTCGCGGCACTCAAGGAGATCAGCCCGGTGCCGGTGGTCGGCATGGCCGATGCGTCGATCCTGCAAGCCTGCGCGCTGGGCGGCCGCTTCTCGATCGTCACCGGCGGCGAGCGCTGGCAGTCGATGCTCGAGGAGTTCGTCGCCGGCATGGGCCTGTCATCGCGACTCGCCTCGGTGCGCACGGTCGCGCCGACCGGCGCCGACATCGCGCGCAACCCCAAGGCCGCGATGGCGCTGCTCGCCAAGGGTTGCCAGGCCTGCGTGAAGGAGGACCGCGCCGACGTGGTGATCCTGGGCGGCGCCGGATTGGCCGGCCTCGCGGCCAAGCTCGCCGCAAGGATCGACGTGCCATTGCTCGACGGCGTCGCCTGCGCGATCTCGATGGCCGAGAGCCTGGCTGCGCAGAAGACCGCCAAGGCCCGCACTGGACGGTTGTCGACGGCCGCGCCCGTCGACAGCATCGGCCTGTCGAAGGGGCTCGCACGCGCTTTGTCATCCCGAGCGTAGCGAGGGATCCTTCGGGAACACCAAAGATCCCTCGGCTTGTGGCCTCGGGATGACAAGCATCCGCGCTTTTGACATGGTCGCCCGATGCGGTTGGTCAGTTTTCGCCATGCGGACGCGCAAAAGTTCGGCGCGGTCGTGGAGGGCGGCATCGTCGATTTCAGCGCGCGCTGGCCCAGCCTGCGCGACGCGATTGCCGCCAAGGCGCTGCCGTCGCTGGCCGCCGCCGCCAAGACCGCCAAGCCGGACATCGCGCTCGACGCCGTCGAGCTGCTGCCGGCAATCCCCAACCCCGACAAGATCCTGTGCATCGGCCTCAACTACGCGAGCCATGTCGGCGAGGTCGGCCGCCAACTGCCGACCGTGCCGAGCGTCTTCTCGCGCCTGCACAACACCCTGGTGCGGCACGGCGGCGACATCATCCGGCCCTCGGCCTCGACCAATTTCGACTTCGAGGGCGAGCTCGCCGTGGTGATCGGCGAACGCTGCCGCCACGTGCCGCGGGCGCGGGCGCTCTCGGTGATCGCCGGCTACACCTGCTTCCTCGATGTCAGCGTGCGCGATTTCCAGAAGCATTCGGTGACCGCCGGCAAGAACTTTCCGGCCACCGGGCCGCTCGGCCCGTGGATGGTCACGACCGACGTCATTCCCGATCCGCAGGCGCTCAGCCTGATCACGCGCCTCAATGGCAGCGAGGTCCAGCGCGACACGACCGATCACATGATCTTCGACGTCGCCACCATCATCGAATATCTCTCGACCGTGACCTGGCTCGAGCCGGGCGACATCATCGCCACCGGCACGCCGGACGGCGTCGGCCTCGGCCGCAAGCCGCCGCTCTGGATGAAGGGCGGCGACAAGCTCGAAGTCGAGATCTCGGGCATCGGGACTTTGCAGGTCAATGTCGTCGACGAGTGAACGGCTTCCACTGCCGGCCGACGCGAACTGGCTGCGCGATGCCAAGGTCATCTCGCTCGTGGCGGTCGCGCACTTCGTCAGCCACGTGCACGTCCTGTTGCTGCCGCCGGTCTTCCTGCTGGTGAAGGATCACTTCGGCGTCGACTACACCGAAATCGCGCTCGCCCTTACGGCCTACAACGTCATGTCGGCGATCCTGCAGACGCCGGCCGGTTTCCTCGTCGATCGCATCGGTGCGCGTGTCATGTTGACGGCCGGGCTGATCCTGAGCGGCGTCTCGCTCTGCATCGCCGTGCTGCTGCCGGGCTACTGGGCCTTCCTGATCGGCTTCATGCTGCTGGGCGTGGCCAACACGGTCTATCACCCGGCCGACTATTCGATCCTGTCGGCCGCGATCGACGGCAAGCGGATCGGCAAGGCCTTCTCGATCCATACCTTCGCCGGCTATCTGGGCTTCGGCGTGACACCGGCCATGGTCCTGGGCGCCGTGGCGCTGTGGGGCTGGAACGGCGGATTCCTGTGCGCGGCCGTGCTGTCGTTTGCCGCCGCCGTCCTGCTGATGGTGACCGGCAGCGTGCTGCCCCGGGCGCCGCGCAAGGCCGCGCCAAAGACGGGGGAGGCCAAGGTCGGGCTCGACCTGCTGCTCAGTGCGCCGGTGCTGCGTAACCTGCTGTTCTTCTTCTGCCTCGCCATGGCCAACGGCGGCATCCAGACCTTCTCGGTGGTGTCGCTCGGCGCCATCCACGGCACCTCGCCTGCGGTCGCCAATATCGGCCTGTCGGGCTTCCTGCTGTTCAGCGCGGCGGGCGTGCTGCTGGGCGGCGTCATCGCCGACCGCACGCCGCATCACGAGCGCGTCGCCGCGGTGGGCTTCGCCTGTACCTCGACCATGGCGGTGCTGATGGGCTGGGTCGACATGCCGGCCGCCGTTCTGATCTTCGTGATGTCGCTCGGCGGGCTGCTCAACGGCATGATCCAGCCCAGCCGGGACATGATGGTGCGCGCGGTCACGCCACCCGGCTCGTTCGGCAAGGTCTTCGGCTTCGTCACCACCGGCTTCAATCTCGGCGGCATGGTGGCGCCGCTCGCCTACGCCTGGCTGATGGATCACGGCCAGCCGCGCATGATCTACCTGATCGTCGTCCTGTTCATCCTGCTGGCGCTGGTCACCTGCATGACGCGCCGCAAGCCCGAAGGTGCCCCGTCATGGACTCGCTGACTGCCGCGACCTCCTCGCAGCATCAGGCGCTGCTGCGCCGCTACGGCGCCTCGGGCGGGCCGGCCGTGGGGCCGTGGAACGAGGTCATGGCGAGCCTGCTCGATCACCGCTCGGTGCGCGGCTACAAGCCCGACCCGGTACCTCCCGGCACGCTGGAATCGCTGGTCGCCGCGGCGCAATCGGCCGCGACCAGCTCCAACATGCAATGGACCTCGGTGATCGCCGTCAGCGATCCCGCGAAGAAGAAGGTCCTGGCCGAGATCGCCGGCAACCAGAAGCATATCGAGCAATGCCCGCTGTACCTCTGCTGGGTCGCCGACATGACCCGCAACGCGCTGATCTCGGCCGAGCAGAAGGTCGAGTTCGAGACCATGCCGTGGCTCGAGACCTTCCTGGTGGCCTGCATCGACGTGGCGATGGCGGCGCAGAATGCGGTGGTGGCCGCCGAATCGCTCGGCCTCGGCACGGTCTATATCGGCGCCATGCGCAATGACCCCGAGCGGGTCGCCAGGCTGCTCGGCCTGCCGAAGCAATCGTTCGTGGTGTTCGGCCTGTTCGTGGGCTATGCGGCCGAGTAGGCCGCGGGCGAAGTAAAGCCGCGCCTGCCGCAGAGCATCGTTGTGCACCATGACACCTATGATGGCCGCAACACGGAGACCGAGCGGAAAACCTATGACGGCGAGATGGCGAAGTTCGCCGCCCGCCACGAGATGCAGGCCTCGACCTGGACCCAGCGGGTGCTGAACCGGCTCGGACCGATCAAGTCGATGAACAGCC
>VBAF01000404.1:363-2957 GCA_005884705.1 Alphaproteobacteria bacterium | reverse complement strand
CGGAACCCACGAAGGTTCCCGGCCGTTCCTTTCCCAGGAGAGTTCCTCCGGAAAGGACACATCCATGAACTTGTCTTCGATTGGCCGGACGATCGCTGCCGCGACCGTCGCCGGCACCCTTGCGCTGGGTGCGGGCTCCGCCTGGGCCCAGACCGCCGCCGCCCCCAAGACCGACTCCGGCAAGCCGCCGGCCGCTGCTGCGGCGACCTCCAGCAAGCCCGAGACGGTCGAGCAGCGCATCACCGCTCTCAAGGCCGCGCTCAAGATCACGCCTGACCAGGAGAGCAAGTGGGAGGGCGTTGCCAAGGCGATGCGCGAGAACGCCGCCGCCATGGAGAAGCTCGTCCAGGACAAGAAGGGCAAGATGGCGAGCCTGAACGCGGTCGACGATCTCAAGACCTATCAGGCCTTCAGCCAGGCCCGTCTCGATGGGCTCAAGAACCTGATCTCGGCGTTCAGCACGCTGTACGACTCGATGCCGGCGGACCAGAAGAAGAACGCCGACCACGTGTTCGACAGCTACGGCCCGCCGAAGTCGGCGCAGCAGGGTTAGGAGGTCGGTCATGACCAACCGCATCACCCTCGTCATGGTGCTTGCGCTCACGGCCGTTGCCGGCCTTGCTACGCCGGCATCGGCGCGCTGGTACGGCGATGGCCGCTGGCACGAGGACGATCGCTGGCACGGCAACGACCGCTGGCACGGCTACACCTACCGTGCCCCGCCGGTGGTCTACAGCACGCCTTACAACTACGGCTACTACGCGCCGCCGATCGTCTACGACACGGCGCCGGGCATCAACTTCAACATCCGCATTCCGTAGCGGATCAGCGCTTGGGGCGCTCGAGCCAGTCGTGCTCGAGCGCCCGCATGCGGCTGATGACGGAGAACAGGAACGCGGTCGACCAGCCGAACAGCAGCAGGCCGTTGGCGCCTTCGATCGCCCCCACCAGCCGCCACTGGCGGTCGAGCACGACGTCGCCATAGCCGATCGTGGTGAAGCTGGCGGTCGAGAAATAGATCGCCGTTTCGATGTCGGGCAGCGCGCCGAGCGCGAGATAGCAGCCAGCATAGAGCCATACCTCCATGGCGTGGATCAGCATCAGCCCCAGGACGACGAGGAAGATCGCCCCGCCCTCGCGCGTCCAGCTGTCGTGGACCGAGCGGGCCCGCGTCCGCAGCATCCACAACAGCGCCATCAGCCCGAAGAAGTGCACCGTGACGGTCAGCCCCACCATCACGGTGGCGAGCGCGAGCCGCTCGATCATCCGTGCGGCACCAGTATCTGGCGCACGGTGGCGACGTCCTGCAGGCGGTCGAAGCCCTCGTTCAACTCGTCGAAGCCGATGCGCTGGCTCATCATGCGGTCGACCGGCAGCTTGCCCTGCTGGTAGAGCGCGATGAAGCGCGGGATGTCGCGCACCGGCACGCAGCTGCCCATATAGGAGCCCTTGATCGTCTTCTCCTCGCTCACGAGCTGGCTCTGCTTGAAGGAGAAGTCGGCGGCGATCGGCGACAGCCCGGCCGTCACGGTGGTGCCGCCCCAGCGCGTGACGAGATAGGCCGTCTCCATCGCCTTGATGGTGCCGGCGAGATCGAAGGCATAGTCGACGCCGCCGTCGGTGAGGTCGCGGACCTGCTTGACGTGATCGGCGTCGCGCGCGTTCACCGTGTCGGTGGCGCCGAGCTGGCGGGCGAGGCCGAGCTTGTCGTCGCTGAGATCGATCGCGACGATGCGGCTCGCCCCGGCCAGCACCGCGCCCAACAGGCCGCTCAGGCCGACGCCGCCCAGGCCGACCACGGCGACCGTGCTGCCCGGTCTAATCTGCGCGGTATTGATCACCGCGCCGACGCCGGTCACCACGGCGCAGCCGAACAGGGCGGCGATGTCGAGCGGCAGGGTCTTGTCGATCACCACCAGCGAGCCGCGATCGACCACGGCGTACTCGGCGAAGCACGACACGCCGGACTGATGGTTGATCGGCTTGCCGCCGTGATGCAGGCGATGATGGCCGCTCAGAAGCTGGCCGGCGGCGCGTGGCGTGACCGAACGCTCGCAGATATAGGGCCGGCCTTCGAGGCAGCGCCGGCAGCGGCCGCAGCTCACATTGAACGTGAAACAGACATGGTCGCCGACCTTGACGTCATGCACGCCGGCGCCGAGTTCGACGATCTCGCCGGCGCCCTCGTGGCCGAGCACGATCGGCGTCGGGCGCGGCCGGTCGCCGTTGATCAGCGACAGGTCGGAATGGCAGAGCCCGCCGCCGCCCACCTTGACCAGCACCTCGCCCTCGCCCGGCGGATCGAGATCGACTTCGAGGACGTGGATCGGCTTGGACTTGGCGAACGGACGCGGCGCACCGCACTGCGTCAGGACGGCGGCTTTCATCTTCATTTACGTACCTCTCCTGCAACAGACACCGCTGTTGGGCCGCGCGTCCGCGCGGCTCAAGCAATTCCTCCGTCGACCCGAACCAGCGATCCGGTCGTGAAACTCGACGCGCCCGATGCGAGATAGAGCGCGGCGGTCACGATCTCCTCCGGCCGGCCGCTGCGCTTCAGCGCCGCCGTCGGGTTCTTCTTGTGCTCCTCCGGC
>VBAF01000404.1:0-301 GCA_005884705.1 Alphaproteobacteria bacterium | reverse complement strand
CGAAGGCTTCGGTGATGGCGTTGAGCGCCGCCTTGGCGCCGGCATAAGGCGCGATCTGCGGCCGCGGACGCAGCGCGCCGGCGCTCGAGATGTTGATGATCGAGCCGCCCTCGCCCGCCGCCATGCGGCTGCCGATCAGCGACATCAGCCGGAACGGCCCCTTGAAGTTCAGCGAGACGATGCGGTCGAACAGCTGCTCCGGCGTCTCCAGCGACGAGGGCGCGAGCGGCGACGAGCCGGCGTTGTTGACCAGGATGTCGACCCTGCCGAAGGCGGCATAGGCAGCGTCCGCGAGCCCCTC
>VBAF01000403.1:3650-7139 GCA_005884705.1 Alphaproteobacteria bacterium | reverse complement strand
GCCTGGCTCTCGGACAACGCACGCGCGGAGCGCGGGTGCGCGCCTCGTGGAACGCGTGAGCTCGATGGCAGATTAGCGGCACCGGCACTGCCGTCGTTGACGGAAATCAAAGTTGCAGCTTTATCCCGGCGCGACCGAGACGGGGCATGGGCAACGCCCCTCGGGCTGCGGCTGTGCGGCGGGCCGGTGGCGCGCTGGCTAAAGCCGCAGGCGATCGTTGCTAGGCCTTCGCCCCAGGGGGAAGAGCAAGCGTCACGTGGACGACGCCCCGTTCACGGCGCGTCGTCAAGGCAAGGCCACAGCGCTCGAAGACTTTGAGCATCGGCGCGTTCTCGGGCAGCACTTCGGCGACGAACTCCTTCAGCCCGGCCGCGCGCGCGATACCGATCAGGTGAACGATCAGATGCGTGGCGATGCCCAGTTTCTGATGGGCGTCGTCGATGGCGAACGCCAGCTCGGCGCAACCGGGCTGCGTGACGATATACCGTGCGCCGCCCACGATCAGCTGCCGTCCGCCTTCGGAAAGGACGGCGGCCAAGGCGACGTGGCTGGTGAAGTCCACATTGAGGAAGAACTCGATCTCGCGCTCGCTGAAGCTGCGTTTTGGCGCGAAGAACCGGCGGTACAGCGTTTCCTTGCTGGCCCGCCCGACCGCGGCCAGCATCTCGGCACGGTCGCTCGGCAGCAGCGCACGGATCTGCAGCGTTGCGCCGTTGCGCAGGCGCTCGGTGGCGGCGTAGTGGGCGGCGTTCATGGCTTGCGCCGTCTGGCGCGATACTGCATCGGCGTGCTGCCGGTCCATCGCTTGAACGCGCGGACCAGGGGCGCCGGCTCGGAATAGCCGACAAGGTAGGCGATCTGCTGCAGGCGCAGGTCGGTGTCTGCCAGGTAGCGCTCGGTAAGGTCGCGGCGGATGTCCTCGACCAGCGCGCGATAGCTCGCGCCGCGCTCGCGCAGTCGCCGCTCCAGCGTCTTGCTGCTCATGCCCAAACGCCGGGCCACGTCGTCGAGCGGTACCGCGCCCTTGGCCAGCCGCTGCACGACATATTCCCGTACCGAATGGATGAGGTCGTGCTTGCGCGGAACCGGACCGATGATCTTGCGGCAGGCGCTCTGCAGCACGCGCAGCAGCTTGCTGTCGGCGCCGATCACGGGCAGCCGCAGGGTTTCCTTTGAAAAGACCACGCCATCCCACTCGGCACGGAACTTGACCGGACAGCCCAGGATACCTTCGTAGTCGATGCGCTCGTTGGGTCGCTCATGCATGAATTCGGCGCGCACCGGGGTCACCTTCCGGCGTGTCAGTTCACGGGCGCCCCTGACGATCTGGGCGGCAGCCTGCTCTGAATTGTGCCTCAGACCGCGAAGCGATGCATCGGCCTCGCGAAAGCGCAGGGTGGCGCCATCCCCGTCGGCCTCGAACACGGCATCGATGCCTTCATTGGTGACCCTGACGTAGCGCTCGATGCTGGCCAAGGCATCTCCCAGGGTTGGGGAGTTGAGGGCGATGAATCCGTGCAGGCCGATGTCGCGAACACCGTACGAAGCCCCAAGCTTGAGTCCATAGCCGGGATCGCCCAGCAGCACGGCTGCCCGTTCGATCAGACCGACATACGCAGCATAGAGGATCCTGTCCTCGGGAGTGGCGAGGTCGGTTCGAACCAGGCCGACTTCCTTCAGCACGCCGTCGAGCGTGTGGCCGGCGCGCCGCAGGTCATCGGCAATACGGATCGCCCAACGGGTCTCGATCGTCAGCGCGTGCACGATGCTGTTCCTACCGACGGTTGCCGTGCCGGCTTGACGCCAAAGGTCAAGAGTCCGTCGGACCAAGTCAAGGCAAAGGCGGCAAGGGATCCCGATAAAGGAGGCGTGCAAGCTCCACCAGGGGGAGGCCCGGATGAACGACACCGCCCGTCAACTGCGCGCTCAGATCCCGACATCGACCGATCCCGACTGGCTCGAACGGATGGCGCGCCATGCCGAGGGGCTGGCCTCCGCGCATGAGGTTCCAGCACCAGCGCCGCTTCGTGCAGCCAACACGGCTCCGGATCTGTCCGATCCGGTCAGCAACTTGACCGTTGCGGTCAATACGCCGGGAAGCACGAGACGCTAGGTTTCGGCCCTCTCGGCTGACGGAGAATGGACCTGAAGACGTTGCGGGAAATGGTGACGGCGATCGACCATGCGTTGCCGTTTTGCGAGGCTGTTGCACGAGAGCCTTCCGATCCTGGCACACGCCAGGCGCTCACGATCGCGCTGGCGGCGCTGGCGGACCCGTCCACTCTCGAGCTTTGCCAGCAGGCCAAGGCGGAAATCCGCGGGCTGTGCGGCTTCGTGCAGATCCTGGCGAGGATCATGCGCGATTGCATGATCCAGTCCGATGCGCCGGATCGCTTCATGCAGTTCATGATCGGCAGCAAGGCGCGCGACCTGCTGGCGCTCCTGCCTGAGCTCAAGAAAGCCTTGAATGACGCCGCCGCTTAGGAAAAAGCGCGAAGAAACCTGAATACGAGCCCGGCGAAATTATTCCCAATGCGACGGTGGCCTTGTCACGCCTTCGTGAGCGCAGCCTCGGGAGAATGTTTCGGCCGCAATATATTTGAGCGGCGACGGGATCGCATATTACCGCTGGCAACCGCGCTTCCAGGACCCTACGCTTGCGGCTTGCTTCCGGCGCGTGTCGCCCCTCAAAGGAAGCTTGCCGAATAGCGCGTGCTGTCGGACAGAGTTTCTCCGGCGGGGCGTGCGGTGAAGACAGAACACATCGAGATTCGGGAAGATTCGCGCGCGTCGCTGTCGCAACTTCCGCACGCGCGCAAGCTTCCCTGCGATACCTGTCCGGGCCGCTCGCTCGGCGTCTGCAGCCCGCTCGACGATCTGCGGCTTGCACACCTGCTTGCACTTGGCGGACGGCGGCACTGGGCAAAGCGCGAGTTCATCTATCGCGCCGGTGATCCGATGCAGATGATTTACAAGATCATTACGGGAATCGTCGTCGAATCACGGATGCTGTATGACGGCCGGCGACAGATCGTCGGCATTCGCACGACGGGCGATTTGTGTGGTTATCCCGAGAACCGGGGACGGTACCTGTTCAGCGGCGAAGCGCTGACCGAGGTTGAAGCCTGCGCCTTCGACAAGCGCAAATTCGATGCGCTTGTCGCGGGCCATGTGGATATGGCTTGCGCGTTGGCCGACGATACATCGCGCAAGCTCGAGCGTGCGAGCGAGAACCTGACGGTAATGGGGCAATTGATATCTACCGAGCGGGTGGCGCACTTCGTGGTCGAGATCGGCGAACTCAATGCGTCGAGGCAGATCGACACCGATCCGCTCAAATTGCATCTGACGCGCCAGGAAATCGGCGACTATCTGGGGCTGACGCTGGAGACCGTCAGCCGGTCGTTTACCAGGCTCCGGCAACTGCGCATCCTGGCCCTCGTCGGCACGGATGCCGTCGCGATCCTTGACCGGAAACGGCTGCACGCA
>VBAF01000403.1:0-3493 GCA_005884705.1 Alphaproteobacteria bacterium | reverse complement strand
GTCCGGCGCGCGATGACGAGCCCGCGGTGGTGGCGAGACTCGAGGTGAGCTACACGCCGACCTCGTTCGAGGGCAGCGGCTTCGTGGAGATCACGCCCATGGCCCGCAGCCAGGTTCAGAAGGGCATGAGCGTGCTCTTCGGCAAGCGGCTGGGCGACTGCTGAATGGCCAGGCGGATCGAGCCGTGGCGGCTCCTGGAGTCGATCTATTCCTTCAGCGACCGCTGGCTTCGGCTGCGCAGCGACACGGTGCGCTTGCCGGGCGGCTCGACCCTCACGCCCTATCACGTGATCGAGGCGGCCGACTGGGTGAACGTGGTTGCGATCAGCGCGGCGGGCTGCATCCTCCTGGTCGAGCAGTACCGTCACGCCGTCACGCGCACCATGATGGAGATCCCGGCGGGCCACGTCGACGCGGGCGAGGTGCCGGAGGCCGCCGCGCACCGCGAGCTCAAGGAGGAAACTGGCTACGGCGGCGGCCTGGCGCTCGACGTCACAAAAGTCACGGCGCCCGCCCAGCACGAGAGCGAGACCCTGCATCTTCACGAGATCCCTTGGGTGGAGTTCGTCGACGGCCTGCGCGCGGGCCGTCTGCGCCTGCCCGAGGCCAACCAGATGTCGAGCCTCCTGCTGCTGCATTTGCTCGCCCAAGCCAGCGGTGATCCGACGGTGCAACGGTTAAAGCTTTGAAACAATGGAACCGGCGTCGGCGTACGCCGTTTGCCTTCCATGAATCTATCCAATGAGAGTCTGCTGGTCATCCTGCTGGTCGGCATCGTCGCCGGCTGGCTGGCCGGCAAGGTCGTGCGTGGCAGCGGCTTCGGCCTGCTGGGCGACCTGCTGATCGGCGTGGTCGGCGCCTTCATCGCCAGTCTGCTGTTACCGCGGCTGGGCATTCGCCTCGGCACCGGGATCGTCTCCGAGATCGTGTTCTCGGCCCTGGGCGCCATCATCCTCTTGCTGATCATCGGTCTATTCCGCCGCCGCCGGCTCTTCTGAGCGGCCGGCTGGGTCGCGCGACCGTCGCTCCGGCAATCACGCCGCCCATCCAACCATGGAACGCCCCTTGGGCGTCCGGCGCCGTAGCCATGGCGGTCGGCATCCGCGACATGCGCGTCGGCGCTGCGCCAATGGGCGCTGGATTGCGGTCCGCGAATAGCGCACATGGCAGTCTTCCTGCGTGCGGAGTCGAGCATGGAGTAGCGCTTCACGGCGAGTGTGCCTGGCTATAGCCTGTCCGGCAGGAACCACAGAGTTCCACTGTGCTGGAGGAAACGATGAAGTCGAACAGGCGTGCTTTCCTAGGCGGTGTTTCGGCCGCCATGCTCAGCGCTCCCCACGTCGCGCGATCGCAGAAGAAATATGATGACGGCGCCAGCGATAGCGAGATCAAGATCGGCCACACCTGCCCGTACAGCGGACCGGCCTCGGCCTACGGCGTGAACGGCAAGGCGATCGTCGCCTTCTGGGACATGATCAACGACAAGGGCGGCATCAACGGCCGCAAGGTCAAGTTCATCTCGCTCGACGACGGCTACAGCCCGCCCAAGACCGTCGAGCTGATCCGCCAGCTGGTCGAGCAGGAGAGGGTGCTGTGCACCCACAACACGCTCGGCACCGCCTGCAACACCGCGATCCACAAGTACATGAACCAGAAGAAGGTGCCGCATCTCTTCCTGGCGACCGGCGCCTCGAAGTGGGGCGATCCCAAGCACTTCCCGTGGACCATGGGTTACCAGCCCGACTACGCCAAGCACATCCTCGCCAACGTCAAGGACGCGCGCATCGGCGTGCTGATGCAGAACGACGACTACGGCAAGGATTACTGGGACGGCTTCAAGGAGGGGCTGGGCAAGGAAGCCAACCGCGTCGTCAAGCACGTCTCCTACGAGATCACCGAGCCGACCGTCGATTCGCAGATCATCCAGCTCAAGGCGGCCGACGCCAACGTCTTCTTCAACATCGCGACGCCGAAGTTCGCGGCCCAGGCGATGCGCAAGGTGGCCGATCTCGGCTGGAAACCGGTGCAATACATCAACAACGTCGCGGCGAGCGTCGGTACGGTCATGAAGCCGGCGGGCTTCGACAACGTGCAGGGCGTGCTGACGGCAGCCTACGTGATGGATCCGACCGATCCGAGCTGGGCCGAACACGAGGACATGAAGGGGTTCAAGGCCTGGATGGCGAAATACCATCCAACCGCGCACCTTGCCGACCTGGGCAATGTCAGCGGCTACACCGTCTCCACCCTGATGGCCGAGACGCTGCGCCGCTGCGGCGACGAGCTGACCCGCGCCAACGTCATGAAGCAGGCCGCGAGCTTCCAGAAGTTCCGCGTGCCCATGCTGCTGCCGGGCATCACGGTCTCGACCAGCCCGACCGACTACTATCCCGTGCAGGCGGTACAACTGCAGCGCTTCAAAGATCAGAGCTGGCAACTGTTTGGCGAGGTCCTGTCGGCCGAAAGTGCATAACCGTACGGAACCGCGGTCACAGGCCAGCGTTGTCCGGACACCTCGAAGGGAGGTGTCCCATGTACAAGCCCTTGCTGGCGGCCACCTGCGCGGCATTTCTGCTCGCCGCATGCGCAGATCGGACACAGGCCGTGGTTGCTGCCGCTTCTCCCCAGACCCAACAGCCGGCGCGGAACTTCATGCTGTTCTTCGCCAACGACCGCGCCACCCTGACGCCGGACGGCGAGGCGGTGGTCCATGAGGCCGCCACCGTGGCCAAGGCAAACCCGGGCGCCAAGGTGACGGTGGCCGGTCATGCCGATACCAGCGGCAACGCCGCCTACAACATGGCCCTGTCGCAGCGCCGCGCCGAGGCGGTCCGCGAGGCGATGCTCAAGGACGGTGTCAGCCAGGCCTCGGTCGCCGTGGTCGGCCATGGCGAGGACGCGCTGTCGGTGTCGACCAGGGACGGCGTGCGCGAGCCGAAGAACCGGCGCGTCGAGATTATCGTCCGTTAGGCCGGATCAGCGGACCCGGATCAGCGGACTACGTCGCGCGCGCCGTTCGGCGCTTCGACGAGGTGGCGGCCCTGCAGGACGTTCGACAGGACGCCGGTAAAGCCGAGCGCGAGCCCGAGCCAGAAAATGCTGGCGATCAGTCCTTTTGTGAACGGTTTCATGAAAGGAATGATCGCGCAGAACTGTGGAATTCGCCAGCAACCAGCCGCTCGCTGTCACAATCCTTACATTAAGGTTTCGTCGAACCGTCACCGCGCGCGGCGGCTGCGGCCGACCAGCAGGATCAACGGGACCGCCAGCGCCGAGCAGAGCGTATAGAAGCCGAAGGCGTTGATGTACCCCAGCATGGCAGCCTGCCGGTTGATCTCCTTCGACAGGCGGGCGAGCCCGCCGACCGATCCGGCATCCCAGCCGCCGGTCACCCACGGCAGGGCAAGCGATCGGCTGTACTGGGTGACCAACTCGACCATGTAGGCGTAGTTCGCGCCGGTCGCGCGTACGATCTCGGCGACGCAGATCGAGA